>JAVEYB010000011.1 GCA_034003725.1 Candidatus Zixiibacteriota bacterium | reverse complement strand
ACGCTGGTTCGCTTCCACGGCATATCCTGGCTCCTCCTCAACCCAGGATACACCAAAAGTGTAACCAATGTCCTGACAGAACATGTTACCTATCTCATGATACCGTACACCGTCTTCGAACCCGCCATGTGAGCCGTAGGTCAGCTCCGTTTGCATATCCACCAACTCGCCAAATTAAACGAACCTCTCCCGCAAACGGTGCTGACATCCATCACCCCCTGCCCACCTGTGGCCCACCCAGAGTTCGCCGGCGGCGAACGTCGGGTGGGACTTCGGAAACGATACAGCCCGGTCACACGGGCAACCGAGTAGCCCACCCCCTCCGGGGTGGGATCGACTCACCCCCAACCGAGTAGCCCACCCCTCCGGGGTGGGTTCGACTCACCCCAACACCCCTACAAAATTATCACTAACTTCCCCATCTGCACGCCCCCGTCATCATCCTCAACCGTCCACAAATATATCCCCGTCACCGGTAACTGCGCGTTTCTCGTGATGAAGTTCCAACTGTCATGCGTGCTGTTGGGATCCGACGGCTCCGTGTCATGACGAATCTTGCGCACCAGATCACCATCGAGTGTGAAGATACTGATCCAGCACTTGGCCGGTAAGTTCTCGAAATGTATCTCCCGCGTCCGGAAATCCGGCAGATGCTCCCGCCCCCGACCCTCGTACCCCTCCCGCCGATAGTGCGCATCGATCCGGTACGGGTTCGGATACACATACACCGGCGGTAACTTATCACCGAGCTGATCGGCCGTCGCCTTCGGCCAGGTGTACTGCAGGCCGTTGACTTTCGAGGTCTCCAGCGCCGTCAACCCCGACTCCGGCGACCCGAAATCAAACGCCGTGACATTGACATAGTACGGAACAGTCGGAAGCAGACCGTCGATCGTGCACTCATACTCATAGTATTTCAGATACCCGTCTTCGGTGATCGCATCGGGATTGAGCGTGTCCGAGGGTTCCGGCTTTGGCTGTGTGGGATAAGTCTTTCGAATCGGCGTCGAGATCCCCAGCACCGAGGCGTTGTGGTCGTGCTTGGTGAAGTAAAACGCGGAGTCGGGGTGGCCCGGCATGAAAAACGGACGGGTGGCCGTATACGCCAGCGGGTTGAAATCCATATCCTCGCACGGATCATCCCCCTCGCCGTACAGACAGCGAAGTTCGTCGATCGTGAATGGAATGCTCTGAATCTGGAACTCGCCGTTGATGCCGATCCCCGGGTTGAACACATACTTGTCGAAGTTCTCCCGGTCGTACGATGCAACGAGCGACAGGCTGGACTCCCGGTCATCACGGCCAAAGTACACACGGTACCCTTCGAAGTCGATAATGCTCGAGAAGATATCTTTGGTTGTCTCCGAGAGGTAACCGTTGAAGCGGACGTAAATGCCGTTGAGGGTGGGGGTCAGCCAGAACTTCGGTGCGGGGGGGGGACCGGCGGCGCGCCAGTCCGGGACGCCATCCCCCTTGTACCAGTTGGTGTCGGCGGATGTAACGACCTACTCACCTCCTATGAGTTGCGAGTCAACCACGCTGATGCGACTCTCACCAAAGTAACCGTCACCGTCGGTATCGACCCCGGGGTTGTCGTAGACCCATCCCGCCCAGGTAGCGTTGCGGGCGATATCGGAGAAATCGAGGTTCTCATAGTAGCGGTCGATCTCTCGGTTATCGAGATTGCGACCGTTGTTGGGATCAGTGTGGAAGCGCTCACCGGCGACGTAGGCGAATGCTATCGCCTGAGTGGCGCCTTTCGGGATGAAGAAGGGGCCTGCTGAAAGGAGATACATCACCGTGATGCCGTCCGCTACATCCTGTGCGATCTCCGGTGGCGGGTCGAGCCAGTTGGGATTGCCCGGACCGATGGTAGCCGTATAGGCTTGGTCGTAGTCGATCTCGCCGTTGGAGAGCACATGGTACTTGTTGCGGTCGCCGCGCGGCATGCCGCTGCCGCCCGTGTGAAAGTTGAACAGCGTCCCGCCGGGGGCGGGCCGGGCGCGCGGACCGAACTCGTATTGAAGATCACCGACGAAGTTGTTGACCCACCAATTGTAGGAGACCCGAGTGCCTTCCGGCAGTTGCGACAACATACGGATTCCCGCCACTCCGGTGCACGAGCGGTATGGGTCAGGCAGGTCCCGAAACTCTCCGCGCGCCGGGTCACCGTCGGCATCGGCGTGCCACGCAAGACCAAGCGTGTCTATGGCGCCGCAGTCGCGCCAGGATGGAAAACTCGGAAGGAAGCCACAAAGGTCGCCTGGAGTACGATCTGGAAAGACGGACATCGGATCATACGAAACAAACCTGACGTCCGGATTCACCAATATCCCGACGTAGACAAAGTTCAGGTCATCTCTTCCGACGTTCTTAATCTGCAAATCAAACAGCACGAAGTCGTCGGCGTAACCGTACGACCACGCGTACGACCGCTGTGTCACTTCCAAACCAAGCGGTTCATGCGGCCTTTGGCCGAAGTAATCAGGAGTGAGACCGGGCAGACCCACCGTAAAAGTGTCACGATATACAACGATGTAGTCTTCTTCTGAGATTGCACTTTCGAACTCCGGCGCCGACGGATCGGTAGTGGAACGATGTTCAATCGCACCGAAGGGCATTGGTTCCGGATAGAATTCTCCATTATAGGATTCTCCGTCCCAGGTCACCGATACCCGTGGGCCGTCTTCATCTCGAGTGCCGATCCAGATGTCCCCTGCAAATGTGTACTCAACACGCGAGCTCTTGGGGTATCCACCCAGATCAGGGTGCCTGGCACCAACAACACACTCATCAGGATCGAAAATGAAGTAATCCCATTGGAAGATCCCGCCGTAGTTGCTTACTCTGCAGCACAGCTTACCCACCGAGTGTGAGCCAAAGCAGAGCTCCGGGATTCCAGACGGCAGCAACGATGCAGACTGCTGTCTCGGTTGGGGCCGCAACGCCGCACTCGCAGGCATCAATGGGAAGGTGACACTCGCCAGAAGAAACAGCGTTACAATTCCCTGTACGTATCGAACGAGAACTCCCCCGCTCATTAACAACCTCCTCCGCCTCGAGACTTGAAGTCGCATTCGAAATATAGTCGGTGCGCTTCATGAGTCCAAACTCAATTGCCTTCCATTAGATGAATTTGTGCTTGACTGACTGACTGACTCTACATTGTTACAAACAGACGGGGAGGCGGTGGATTTCATTCAACGCATTTTCTTCCTGCCGCTTCCGACCAACATGAACTCTATCTTGCCGGTAGTCGCGTGCCCGAGAAGGTCATGCGGTAATGATGCCGAGGAGGGGGGTGATCTGTGTGAAGAAGAGTGTATCCACAGTGAGCCGTAGGTCAGCTCCGTTTGCACATCCACCAACTCGTCAAACTAAACGAACCTCTCCCGCAAACGGTGCTGACATCCATCACTGCCCACCTGTGGCCCACCCAGAGTTCGCCGGCGGCGAACGTCGGGAGGGACTTCGGAAAAGATACAGTCGAGTAGCCCACCCCTCCGGGGTGGGATCCTCCGGGGTGGAATCCTCGGGGCTGGAATCCTCGGGGCTGGAATCCACCGGCTGATTCCGTCCGTTGCGTACGCACTCGTGCGCAAACGAACCGTGCAATCGAAAATCTCCGTCACCAACGCCGACTGCACATCTTACACCTGCCTATCGGTTAAGAAAAGGTCGCCGGTGTCAGTGTCGATAAACACCGTAAACGAACACTCAAACCGATCACGGCATCGCCACACTTCATACTTCTCCGGTGCTTTCGGCACGAACCATGACGGCCCGCTAGTGTGGCATCGTTTGACGTCGCCGCCGCCCTCCACGCGCACCATGTCCGTCCCTTGGAACAACTGCTCACGTAACGCCGCATTGGCTTCGATCTGGAAGTAGTACTCGAATTCGTAGGTGAAATGGGGCATGCGTTTGTACAGCGAATGGACGACAGTAACATCATCGGGTTGGCGTGTGTTAAACGCGCGCTGCCAGTTGCCCGGATCGTCTTCCCAGGTACCGGACATGAGGTACCCGCAACCGACGAGCGCAAAAGCGATGAGGGCTGCCAAGACGGTCGCGATGATTTGCTTGTGATTCGGTCGGAGCATTCTTGAGTCTCCCCATGTGAGAGGTACGGACACCCACCCGAGACGGGTGGGCTACAAGTTTGTCGCTGTCAGGCGGGGTCGCTTGACAGCACAACCTCAAACAATCACGTCCTCGCCAGCTGCTGCAAGTAGCCCAGCGCCTGTCGATGCAACTGCCGAATCCGCTTCGGCACGTCGTCAAGATACGCCCGCACACCGCGCGCGATCGCGCGCGCGTGCTCCATCTCCTGCACCTTCTCGTAACACATCGACAGCCGATAGTCGGCCTCAATCAGGTTGTAGTAATTGCCGCGCGTGACATCGAGGCGCTCACGGATCATCCGATACGTCGCGATCGCATCGCGATACTCCTTCAACTCGTACTGCGCCTGCGCCAGCGGCCAGAGGAACAGATTCCCGTCCGGATACTTTCCGTGCGCCTCCTCCGCCATCACCTTCGCCGAATCATACTCCTTGCGGTCGAGCATCACCCAGATCAGCGCCTGCCGGGCCGCGTCGCGAAACACCAGCGAGGAATCAGCGGCCAGCCGAAGCTCCCGGATTCCCCGATCCTTGTCGTTGCTGAGAAGTCCCACCCAGCGAAGCATCCCCGCCCTGGCCGATTTCCAGTAGTGATATGACCCCAACCCGAGATAGAGATCGTACACCGAAGAGTCCGCCCTGAGGCCGTCCTCATACTCATTGCGCGCCGCGAACCCGTTGCGCACGGCGCCGACAAACGATCCGAACCGCGACTCCCACAACGCCCGATAGGCGTGCGCATGCCCCCGGTACAACTGCATCCACGCGCGCGTTCGGCCGGTCGATTGTATGGATTGTTTTTCGGCAAGGGACTGTGACGTATCGATCAGGTCGGTGAACAATTCGCCGTAGAGATTCTCCTCAAACGCGGTCATCTCGCTGAGCATGGCCGCCGCACGAAAAAGATAGCCGGCCGGATCGCCGGGCGTCCGGTCGATCATCGCGCGCGCAATCGAATCGGCCTCGGCGAACCGCTCGTTGTACAGCGCGCTCTGCACCGCCGCCAGTTCGCTTGTCCGCGCGCTGTCCGGATACGGCTGCGCGTCGACTGTACTCCATACCAGAGAGAAAACGAGGACAAACAAAAAACCGACATGGTCTCTCATGTCGGTCAAACTAGTCGGCCCCGGGGCCGTGTGCAACATTTTACTACGGTCAGGCGGCGGCGCCGGGGATGAAGTCCAGCAGGTCCACCGTGTGCTGCTCGGTCGCCGTGATAACGATCAGGTTGCCCACTTCATGGTAGACCAGCCGGCAGCCGCGACAGTGGTGATCGTAAAACGTATAGTTGCCGCGCGTGGTCGGCGCCGTTTTCAACGAATCCGGTATACTGAATTGATCCGCCTTGAGAAGGAACACGGAGACGTGGGAACTGCCGTTCGCGTACAGCAGATGGACCGCCGTCGCGCCGTGGACCTCGATCTCGCGCGCGCCCACCAGCGTGTACCCGTTCACCGTCTCGATCGGCACATAGTGCATGTGGCCCGCGCAATACCGCATGGCCCTGCCGGTGTCCTCGGCGCCCGCAAACGTCGCCGCGTGCTGTCCGGCGTCGAGATGAATCTGCTCGAGCGCGTAATGTTCGTCGTGATGACGGAAAAGATCGGCGGCCAGAAACGCCCCCCAGACTACAACAACCAGCGCCGCCGCCGCGGCGACATATCGACCGTACCGAAGACCCGTTATGTGCGGGGCGCCGTGCTTACGGTCCCCGCCGTATGCTAAAGGGTCGGTGCCGGCACCATCCTCCCGATCGAGCAGCATCGCTACCCGTGATTTCAACTCCTCGAGTCTCTCGGCGGGCTGATGGTCGTTGCACCGGGCTTTCAGGAACGCGTTGACTTCCTGCTCCACCCGGTATATCTCGGAACAATGTCCGCACTTTTTCAGGTGATCTTTGACCTGGTGAATGTCTACTTCCGACGCCTCTTTATCGATTATCTCATAGAGTAGACTCAGTGCTTCCTGACAGTTCATGTTGTTGCGTCCTTCGAGGTACTCTTGATGAACCCATTCCTTATAGCGTAATCCAGCAGTTGCTTCTGAAGCAACTTCCGCCCGCGGTGCAATCGCGACTTGACCGTACCGAGCTGCAAATCGGCGATATCGGCTATCTCCTGGTAGGAGAATCCTTCAAGGAAGGACAACACCACCACCAGGCGGAAATCATCGGGCAACTCCTCTATGGCCTTCTTGACGTCGTCGTCGAAGATCTTCGCGAACAGGTGATGCTCCGGATTGACTTCATGACCGCTGTCGGTCAAATGCCGGTACAGGTAGTTGTCGTCGATATCATCCACATCAACCGCCTGCGGCGCCCGCGATTTCGAGCGGTAATCGTTGATGAAGATGTTGGTCATGATCTTGAACAACCATGCCCGACAATTCGAGCCCGGCTCGAACTTGTCCCAGAACCGGTACGCCTTGACCATCGTCTCCTGAACCAGGTCCTCGGCGTCATTCTGGTTTTTCGTCATCCGAAGCGCCGTTCGATACAGGGCGTCCATGTGCGGGACCGCCTCGGCCTCGAACGCTTTTCTCTTCTCAAGCTGTGCTTTCTGGTCGGTCATCGGGGGTAAACCTCACCTCGTTCCGACCGGACAAAAGCACTCAAGCGCACCTCTAACAACATGTCTGTCAAACACAAAGTTCCCATGCACGCGATACTCGTCCTCTCGGTGATTGCTCATCAGACACTCTGCCGCCACCCGCGACAGGCTCTAGACCCGAATACCCTATCCGGTGCCTCATTATACACTTATAATCCGGGGCCACAAGATATTTCCCATAAATCCGCCCGCCACCCGCCCCGCAACGACAAAAGCCGGCGGACACCGCCGGCTTTCGTGGACTTCTAAGATGCCCGTTCTTCTATTCTTCGTCGTCCGGGCCGGCGGAACCGCCGTCGTCATCGCCGCCCGACGACACCGCCTTGCTCATGCCGAGCTTTCCCTTCACCCCGACCAGCACCTGCTGGTATACCTCGGGGTTCTCCTCGAGAAACCGCTTGGCGTTCTCCCGGCCCTGGCCCAGACGGTCCGAACCAAACGAAAACCACGCCCCGGACTTGTCGATAATCCCGTGGTTCACCGCGAGATCCAGAAGCTCGCCCGATGCCGAGATGCCCTTGCCGTAAATAATATCGAACTCCGCCTCACGGAACGGCGGCGCCACCTTGTTTTTCACCACCCGCACCCGCGTCCGCGACCCGATCACCTCGTCGCGCTCCTTGATCGTCGCGATCCGCCGAATATCCAGACGCACCGTCGAATAAAACTTCAGCGCGTTGCCTCCCGTGGTCGTCTCCGGGTTGCCGAACATCACCCCGATCTTCATGCGAATCTGGTTGATGAAAACAATCGCGGTGTGGGATTTCGAGGTAATCGCCGTGAGCTTGCGTAGCGCCTGCGACATCAGCCGCGCCTGCAGACCCATATGACTGTCACCCATCTCGCCTTCGATCTCCGACTTCGGCGTCAACGCCGCGACCGAGTCGATCACGATTATGTCGACCGCCCCGGACCGGACCAGCGTCTCGGTGATGTCCAGCGCCTGCTCGCCGTTATCCGGCTGGGAGATAAGCAGATTCTCGATATCCACCCCCAGATTGCGCGCATAGGTCGCGTCAAACGCGTGCTCGGCGTCGATAAACGCCGCCACCCCGCCCGCCTTCTGAGCCTCGGCAATGACATGAAGAGTTAAGGTGGTCTTCCCGGATGCCTCCGGACCGAATATCTCGGTCACCCGGCCCCGGGGAATGCCCCACACACCAAGCGCAAAATCCAGCGCCAGCGAGCCGGTCGGAATGGTTGCGACTTCCATGACCGTTCCCTCGCCCAGCCGCATGATTGAGCCCTTGCCGAACGAGCGTTCGATCTGACTCAGGGCCGCATCGAGCGCCTTCTTGCGGTCGGGGGCCGTTGTCGAAGAACTCGCCATAGACTCGTTCCCTTTCCGTAACTGCATCTGTTTTTTCGCCATTTGAACAATATAAACAAGACGATTCCGATGTACATCACTTATTGCGATTTTAATGTAATTGAGCTGACTGACAGGGGAAGTCAGTGAAAATGAAGAAATTTTTGTTATTCCCGCCCCGGCCGTTCCTTGTCATTCCCCGCCGCGGTTGGGAATCCACCAATGCCGTGCAGTCAGGCGACCCCCGCCTGACCGCCGAGCGCCGACATCGTGCGTGGTGTACGTCCCCGTTCCCCACGCGCCCCGCCATGTTGCGACACGGGAGACCCGAGGTGGGGGGCTACTCGCTACTCGTCCCGCACACAACGCATTGAATAGCCGTATCGAGGATCATAAGCCAATCGGCGAATACTGGAACGGAAGTTACTCAGGCCGTGGAACCAGGTCGTGTCACCAACATGTCTCGTCGACGTCCAGTAGATGGCATCGGCACCAAAATTCTCGAAGATACCTCTACGGTTGCGAAACCCGCCCGCCAGCGCGGTAAATCCGCTTCCATTGTGCCCCCCGGCATTCGGTTTGTGCCAATGCGCCAGGCCGGCTTCTTTGAGCTTGCCACCTTCACCCGTGCCACGCCAACCGGTGGAATCGGCGTCCGACTGGCTCATCCCCAGATACATCTCCAGTTGCTTCCACTCGGCATCCGACGGTACGTGCCAGCCCTCAGGAGCCAGATTGCGACTGTCATGAACGGCGTAGGCATTGTAGACAATGCCATACGTTTCGACGTAGTCTGGAACAATCGGATTAATCCATTCGCAATAGGCTCCTGTGCTGAGTACTCTCCAGGCGGAAGCCTCCGATACATGTTCGATCGGATCGCCGTTGCGATAGTGGGTCACTTTCAGATTCTCAGCCATCCACCATTGGTCGCCGATCCTGATCGTCTGATAGACATTGCCGTCGATGTCGGTAACCGTTCCGGTAGCGTACGCACAGTCGGGCACCGGACCGCCCAGGAAGACGTAATTGACCAGATAGATCATGTCCGACAGGTCCACGACATGATCTGAATCACCGTTGACATTGGCGGTGTAGAACTGCGGTGTCGCACCACCGAGAAACAGATAGTCGACCAGGTATGTCAGGTCGGACAAATCCGGCCCGGTACCGTCGTTGTTGATGTCGCCACAGTCACCGGCGACTGTTGAGGATGCGAAACTGAACAGAATGACCGCCGTCGCCAGCAGCAACAGCTTTGATGATTGGATACTCATGAAGGTCCCCCGGCCTGAACGTGTAATGGATTTGTTATATCTAAAAATAGACTTTAACGGCCTCTTTGTCAAGTCGCAACCGTTCGTCTGAATCATGGTCGGTCGGCTGCCTGACGCCGGCCGGCCGCCCCACCCTATGCCTGCCGGTCCCGACCAGCCATATCCGTTTCTCACACACCGAGTAGCCCACCCGTCTCCGGGTAGGATTGCTTCGAACCGGAAACATAGGTAACAACCGAGTAGCCCACCCGTCTCCGGGTGGGATTCCTTCGAACCGGAAACATGGGTAACAACCGAGTAGCCCACCCCGTCCCGGGTGGGATGCCAATGGAGCAGTCCCCTTAGGGCTCGTCGATCTTCGAGTCCGCCACCGCACGGCCGAGCGTCGCCCCCGTCCTCGCGCGCCACGCGAACTACCCAACGAATCAGGCGGTTCCGATAACGACCCCGCCCCGCAATCGACTAATCCCGCACACAACGAACCGAAAAGCCGTATTGCGGTTCGTCGCTCTGACGATAGACAGCCGATTTGCTGCAGGATAGATAACGAAGCCACGCGGTGTTACTATCGGCCATCGTCGACGTCCAAAATTCACCGGACTGCTTCATGTTGACGTAGAAACCGGTGCCGAAGCGAAACCCGCCCGCCAGCGCGGTAAATCCGCTTCCATTGTGCCCGCCGGCATTCGGGTTGTACCAATGCGCCAGGCCGGCTTCTTTGAGCTTGCCGCCTTCACCCGTGCCCCGCCAACCGGTGGAATCGGCGTCCGCCTGGCTCATCCCCAGATACATCTCCAGTTGCTTCCACTCGGCATCCGACGGCACGTGCCAGCCCTCGGGAGCTATGCCGCGAATGTCATTGGCCGCATAGCCGTTGTACAAGAGACCGTACGTCTCAACATGAGAGGGATCATTGTCCCACGCGCAATAGGCTCCCGTGCTGAGCACTCTCCAGGCGGAAGCCTCCGATACATGTTCGATCGGATCACCGTTGCGATAGCGTGTTACTTTCAGATTCTCCGCCATCCACCATTGCTCGCCGATCCTGATCGTCTGATAGACATTGCCGTCGATGTCGGTAACCGTTCCGGTAGCGTACGCACAGTCGGGCGCCGGACCGCCCAGGAAGACGTAATTGACCAGATAGATCATGTCCGACAGGTCCACGACATGATCTGAATCACCGTTGACATTGGCGGTGTAGAACTGCGGTGTCGCACCACCGAGAAACAGATAGTCGACCAGGTATGTCAGGTCGGACAAATCCGGCCCGGTACCGTCGTTGTTGATGTCGCCACAGTCACCGGCGACTGTTGAGGATGCGAAACTGAACAGAATGACCGCCGTCGCCAGCAGCAACAGCTTTGATGATTGGATACTCATGAAGGTCCCCCGGCCTGAACGTGTAATGGATTTGTTATATCTAAAAATAGACTTTAACGGCCTCTTTGTCAAGTCGCAACCGTTCGTCTGAATCATGGTCGGTCGGCTGCCTGACGCCGGCCGGCCGCCCCACCCTATGCCTGCCGGTCCCGACCAGCCACATCCGTATCTCACACACCGAGTAGCCCACCCGTCTCCGGGTGGGATTCCTTCGAACCGGAAACATGGGTAACAACCGAGTAGCCCACCCCGTCCCGGGTGGGATTGACTTGAGGTGTAAACAGGCGGGCTGTCGGTTTCCCGCGAATGCTCCCGTAGGACGGGTCCGTCTTCGAACCCGCCAGAGAGCGGCTGACCCTCGCACGCCACGGGCGCAATGGTCGGCCTCGGCGGGCTGGCGTCCCGGGCATGCTGAAAAAGCCTATATGAGTGCGGTCAGGCGACCCCGCCTGACCGCACTCGCCAAAACCTCCATTTGTACTCAATGACTTCCGTCGAATGTCGTTCCTCTGCGACAAACGATCGCCCGACGTAACAGGTTCACGTGAGTTCCCGTCACCCGTCAACGTTGGGAACCACCATACGAATCCCCACCCATTCTCCTCTCACGGGGCGACCGATGCCCGGGCGCCACCACTGACCGGGGAAAACGTTATCGTGACAGTCGCCGAGTTACCACTGCCGTCGGCCCTAATGAATATTCCGTAGTTGCCCGGCTGTAGCACTCCCGATGCCTGTCCAGTCTCGCCGGTGTAGGCCCCGACAATAAGTGCAGTCGGGCCGAAAAACTCGGCGCTCGCACGGCCCGACCCGCCGTACGACGTGGACACCGAGGCGGTAAATCCTACCGGATTCCCGACAACCTGGAAACCCGCACTGATATTTGCGTCCGCCGATGCATATCCTGAGGCGCAGGTCGAATCATCCGGCGTTTGGTTCGTTTCCTCCGTCTGGACCGATGCGCTTAGACCGGTAATCAAATCTCCCGACGCCACGAAATACGCGAGCTGAGCGTTCGCGGTGCCTGAGAAGTTCGACATACCACACATCTCTGAAGCTGAACCGAAAGCCGACACCGGATCCGATCCCTCCGTAAAACCATGATCCTCGTGATTGCTTTCTGCGATTTCCGTTTCTATAACTGGATCCCAGGAAACGACCGTCTCGGTCCAGACCTCGACGTTCGTCTCGTATTCGCTGCCTAACGCAAGTACCCTCACGCCGCACGGAAGGAGACTGTCCCGGACATTGTCCACGCCGGTATACAAATCGGAATAGGCGTAGTAATAGAGAATATCCCTGTCCGTTACCGTCGACTCTTCGAAAGAGGTATCCGAACATTCGGGAGGGATGACGCCGGAGTATGCAGGCGGCGTGTTGATATCCAGATCAAACGCCGCCGTCGTCGGCGTCCCGCCACGATCGCCGGTGTAGCCGTCCCCGTTCAGATCGAACATGCTGTGATCCTTCGAAATCGGCGGCGGCGCCGCCACTGCCTCGGCTTCGTACCACGTGATAGAGTCGAGGTACATGATCAGGTCGCGCTCGTCAAACGAGCCGTTGCTGCCTTTCTGACCGGAGCCGTCAGCGATATCGAGAATCGCCAGCCGCACGCGGGCGCCGCCGGCACTCGGGCTGTTGTCGATTGACAGGACCGCTTTGTAAGCATCGACCCAGCCGCCGACATTTGCGTGCAGGAATATCTCCCGGATTTGTTCGATCGTCAGAGACGGATCCAGAGTCCACATATAGGCGGCGAGTCCGGCCAGTTGCGGCGCCGCAAACGATGTCCCTGAGGCTACGCCGCCGATTGTTCCATCCGAGCCGGCGGAACAACGGTTGTCGACCACCTGACATGGAATCTGCACGTCTTCACCGATCATCCGGAAGTCGTTTGGCCCGTTCGAAAATGTGGAAATGTCCCCGTCCGATTTCGATGACCCGACACAAAGCACGTTCTTCAGTCTGGAACCAAACAGCGGGTTGGTGTTGACACCCGCCTGATAGACCAGGTCAAGGTGAGCGCTGTCGGCCGAAGATATCGACGTTCCCTGCAGCATCTGGACAGGAGTGTCAAAACGCGAGGCCAGCGTAAACGGCGAGTTGTAGTCCGCATTGGGATTGGCGCTGGACCAAACCCCCTCGTTGCCGGCCGACTGCGTGTGCAGAAAACGGTCTTGTCTCGTTGCTACCAGAAAACGCCAGCTGAAGGCGTCCTCTATCCGCCTTTGCTTCGGGAACCGCAGAAAATCTCCGTTGAAACCGAAGCTCGTGTTGAGCACGAAATCGCCGGTTGCGGGAAGATGCGAACTCAATGCCGCCATGATCGCGGTCATCGATCCGAATCCGACCGTCGAAAAACACGGCAGCCGCAGCAAATTGCTCGGACCGGGGAATACGCCCGTCGCTCCGACATCGTCGAAGTTGGCCCCGATTACGCCTCCCACCGCAAAGCCATGATTGCCGCCGGCCAACCCTAACGTGTCCACTCCCGTCTCGGGCGTACCGCCCCCGGCGATAAAGGTCTGCGATGGGATCTCCTGATTGGCCGTGAAGTTCACGAAGTGATCGGCTACCAGCACTGTGGCCGGCGATGCGTTGGCAACCGCAAGATCGCGCGCGTTCCAGGCCGCAGGAAACCGCGCCTCCTCCAGATACGTCGCCACCCCGCCGATGGGAGCATCCCATGTCGCGTAGCCGTCATCCGGCGCGACAGGGATCCAGCACGGATAAGCCGAGAGAAATCCACCCGACTCGACCAGCACCGAACAAACCGCGGCAGCCGCCGCTGAATCGGCAATCGGTGCGACAACCAACTCGACCTTGGGCAGACCGGTGCGCATACAGCTGATCAGGGCTCCGATGCTGTCAAGCGTAGCGTTGACCACGCCGATAGTCGCCGCTGGGTTGATGACCCCTTCCAGACGGGAAGTGATGAAGTCGCCCGCTACCTCGGATTCCGGCACGACAAACGGCCCGATATCGGACGTCCCGGATAGGGCGGGCGCCGAGTCGGCACCCGTCAAAAGTGATCCCTGCGCGTTGTTGTTGCCACCCGACTGGTCGGTAGGACCGGACGGGCTGTCGGATGAATTGCAGGATAAAAGACTCCCCCCGGCAACCGCCGAGGCGACCACCACGATGAATACAGAATGACGTATGATCACTCACGCACCCCGGATTAAGTTGTGTTTAGATTCGTCCCCCTTCGGACTGAGAGACAGTTGATCGGGCGCCGTCAGTTCGATGACTATGCCCAATAAAGACTAAATAGGGCCATGTTGTCAAGTTCTTTGCGACCGTGCCCCCCGCCCGCCCGTGGAAAGCGGCAGAGACCACACGGGTCACGACATCTCCCCACGCATCGTGCTCTCTACCTGTGGCCCGCCCGGATTTCGCTCGCAGCGAACGTCGGGTGGGGCATCGGAATCAAATCGTCATTGACCGGTAGGTCAGCTCCGTTTGCACATCCACGAGCCTTCCATTTCGAAAAAGACTCTGCTCGCAAACGGTGCTGACATTTACTGCGTTGAGATTAGACCCGGCACCCTCCTGTAATCTACTTTGTCCGCCGGCGTGAGTTTACCCCGGGTGGCCCACCTTCCAGGTGGGTTCCCGTCCGCGGCGGGCTGTGGGTTCACACGCATACCACGTTCCTCTCCGATATATTGATTAACTCTGCCAGCCCCCGTAGGGCGGGTCCGTCTTCGAACTCGCTATCTTCCATCGGTGCATAGCGCCCGTCCCCGTGCACCACGCGATCCTCACTTTCCCTACCACCTCGATGGAAAAAATGGCCGGCCCCCGTTAGTAAAGACTCCACTCACACGAGGTGCAGAAACGATGGTACTTCTGTATCGCGACAGATTGTCGAAATCCTGCTCAAACATGGGTTACTCCCATGCCGCATATCTTGATAAGGGGAAGGGGAAGAAATGGGGACCCCCTAAAAATAACAAAACAAACCCATTTCCTTGTAACGCGCTGGAGATGAAGCTTGTACGATGACTTTTTGTGTTTTTGCCACCCACCCCGAATGCCCGCCCGGCGCGGCCGACCGGCGTGCGCGTACGAGAAACACACAACACGACGGCCCGTTACCTGACGGCAACGGGCCGCCGCTTACGTGCAGCCAATCGGTCGCAACACGCGATTGCACCGATGGTTGTCGCGCCCCCGCAGTCTCACTCGCCGAACAGACGGGCCAGTATCTTTATCTCCGCCGGGTTGATCCGCACAAACTGAAACCCGGTGTGATGAAAGCCGTCCTCCGGCGCCGGACCGGTCCAGATCGGACGCGCATACACGTTGATGCTCTCGCGCCCGTCGACTTTCTCCGGCAAATCGATCCGGATATCGTACAACACGCTGACATCCACCGGCGAACCCGACACGATCATCATGCCTTCCGATGTAACGTCAACCAGGTGCCCCAACAGTGCATTGTCGCGCTCGTTGTACACCGCGAAAAAATCGCAACGCCGCCGCCGCCGTACCTTGAAATACTCCTCGGTCGGCTTGCGGATCAGCTTCCGCCGCTCATCCATTATGCCCCCCCATAGACATAGTCGCGGGTTGTCGGTTGGTGTTGATTCGATCCGATGGATTCACAGACAGCCCCCAATTCGATGTCGATACTCTAATCTACATTCTACCCTATCGACCGTCAAGGCTCGATTGCACACCCGTGACACCGCTCCACCCGCCGCCGACCGTCGCCGGCCGCCTGGGCACCGGGACCATTATTCCCTTGCACTGGCCGCCAATGTCCGTAGTTTACCGCCGACAGAAAACCTGACCTCCGGTGAGAGAAGTGCATATGCTTGGCTTGACAGGATTCGCCATACCCGAACTCCCCTGGTATATCCTGCCCGTATTGATCTTTTTAGCTCGCATTCTCGACGTATCGATCGGGACTATCCGCATCATCCTCGTGGCCCGCGATATGCGCGCGGTCGCCAGTGTCATGGGCTTCTTCGAAGTACTCATCTGGCTGCTTGCCATCAGCCAGATCATGCAGAATCTCACCAGCTGGGAGAATTATATCGCCTATGCTGCGGGATTTGCGATGGGTACGTGGGTCGGCATGACGATCGAACGAAAACTCGCAATCGGCACGCAGCTGGTGCGCGTGATTCTGCCGAAAAAAGCCGACGATCTGCTCCAGCGGCTTATCATGCAGGGTCATCAGGTCACGCACGTCCCGGGCGAAGGGGGATTCGGCCCCGTCACCATTATCTTCCTGATCGTCCCGCGCTCGCAGTTGTCGCGGGTGATCGATACGATCAAAAGGTTCGACCCCAACGCGTTTTACACGATCGAAGATGTGCGCACGGCGCGCAACAGCCGCGTGACAGCGGGCAAGCAGAAAGGATGGCGCCCGCGCATCATGGGCCCGTTCCAGTGGTTCCGCAAAGGGAAGTAGAGGCGGGGGCTTCGCAATCGACGAATACCGCGATGGATTCTTGCTCCAGAGGAATGACGAAATCGCGTTCTGTCTAGTCGGGACTGCTTGCTTCGGTCCGCCGGTTCGCTCTTCCCCCAATCCCCTTGCTTGACACCGATTCGGGGCAGGCGTACATTCCCCGTGTGATGAATGTGCCCAACCGACCTATCCCACTCAACGTCATCGTGTCTCTGGCTCTCAGGGGAGGGTTACCGGCGTGAACTACGAAGACAACCCGGTCAGTATCAAATACTACGTCAAGCGATACCTGCAGCGGAACGCTTCGCGTTTTGCCGGACACGTCGTGGTTGACTCCCCGGCGGGCAATGGGGTTTCCTCGCGCATTCTTGCCGATCTGGGGGCCACACCGATGCCGTTCGATCTCTTTCCGGAGTATTTCACTGAGGCAGGCATGACATGTCGACGAGCTGAGATTTCGGAAGGAATTCCGCTCGAGGATCAGAGTGTCGATCATGTGCTCTGTCAGGAAGGAATCGAGCACTTCGCGGATCAACTTCAGGCGCTGCGTGAGTTCAATCGGATCATTCTGCCGGGAGGATCGCTGATTCTTACTACTCCCAACTACTCCAATCTTCGGGCGCGGCTAAGCTATCTGTTGATGGAATCGGAGAAATTCAATTCGGCGATGCCGCCTAATGAGTTGGACAGTATTTGGATGTCGGACCAGAGTATCACCCCGGAGGTCTACTTCGGTCACATCTTCCTGATCGGCATCCAGAAACTTCGAGTGCTTGCGCGGCTGGCCGGCTTCAGAATCCGGCATATCGAATTCACCCGCGCCAAGAAGACGTGTGTCGTTTTGTTTCCGCTGATGTATCCGTTCATCTTCGTTTCGAGCTGGCTTACCTGGCGCAAGAACCGCCGCAAGCGTGGTCCGGAATCGTGGCCCGTCTATGACGAGATTTACCGACTGGCCGTTTCTCCCCGGTTACTTGTCGACGGACATCTCTTCGTCGAGTTCGAGCGAGAACAGGATTTCCGTGCTGTCGGCGCCGGTTTGTCGAGCCAACATGAGGGGTTCAACCTGACTTAGAGAACAGCCCTTCGCTGCCTCGCAATCCCCTTTCTTGACAGGGCTTTGGGGCGGGTGTAGATTCCCCTGTCATGAATATGCCGAACAAACTCACCCTCCTGCGGGTTATTCTCGCCCCTATCTTCATGGTATTCTTCCTGTTCGAGAACTTCTATATGCGCCTGATCGGCCTCGGGCTGTTTGTGATCGCCGCGCTGACCGACATGGCCGATGGCTACTATGCCCGCAAGTACGGTATCATCACCGGGTTCGGCAAATTTATGGATCCGCTCGCCGACAAAGTGCTGGTCAGCTCCGCGCTGGTGTCGTTTATTGCGCTCGGATTCGTCTCCGCAATCCCGGTCATGCTGATAATCGGCCGGGAGTTTTTCATCACGGGCCTTCGCCTTCTGGCCGCCTACCGCGGCGTTGTGATACCTCCGAGCTGGCCGGCCAAGGTGAAAACCTTTCTTCAAATGACCGTGGTGGGAGTGGTAATGGCGTACATCTGCCTGCTGACGACACTCAAGCACTACGATTCCGAGTTGTTGTTGATGCTGCAGTTGGATCATCGGCTGTACTTCAATTACCTGCTCTGGTTCACCGCTGCCTGGACCGTGTGGACAGGAGTCGATTACATCGTGAAATACTCATATATGATCAAGACGGCGCTCAAGTGAGACGGTCGATGCGAAACACGCTCGTCATTGCGGTGGCGACCGGCGCCTATTCCGGATACACGCCCATGTGGGCGGGAACATTCGGTACGATCCCGCCGGCGCTGATCTCGCTGCTGCTCATCGGCAACAACCTCCCCCTGGCGATGCTGGCGGCGGTTGTTACATTTGCCGTATCGGTGTGGGCGGCGGGCGAGGCCGAACGGGTATTCGGACATGACTCGAAAAAGATCGTCATCGATGAGTGGGCCGGATGGTTTGTCACGATGCTGTATGTCCCGGTCTCCTGGCAGCATGTGCTGATCGCTTTTGTCGCCTTTCGGTTTTTCGATGTCGTCAAGCTGTGGCCCGCGCGCCGGCTCGAGAGTCTTCCCGGCGGCTGGGGCGTAACGATGGATGATATTGCGGCCGGGGTGCAGGCATGTCTTGCGACCCATATCGTAATCCAGTTGATTGCGTGGCTGTAGCAACCCTTTCACTTCGTGCAGGGCGAGATGGAAGTCGAATTGATAACGATCGGTGACGAAATCATCACCGGTCATACCATTGATACAAACGCGGCCTACATGGCGTCGCGCCTGGTGGACAACGGATTTATCGTCCGCTACCGTACCTCGGTCGGAGACAACGCCGAGGACATGGAGGAGGCGTTTCGACAGGCCCTCAAGCGCGTTGAAATCGTCATCGTCACCGGCGGCCTGGGACCGACCGACGACGACGTGACCAAGCGATCGATCGTGAAAGTCTTCAAGCGGAATCTGATCTTCCATGAAGACATTCTCGAAGACATCCGTGCGCGCTATTCCAAACGCGGGATCGAAATGCCGGCCATCAATCAGAACCAGGCGTTGCTGCCGCAGGGAGCGACCTTCTTCCCGAACAAAAACGGCTCGGCGGTCGGTATCTGTATCGCCGAGCACGGACGGGTGTTTATCGCCTTGCCGGGCGTGCCGTTCGAAATGATGCAGATACTCGATGACTACGTGATCCCGTACCTTCGCAACCTCGGCGCGCGCCAGGCGATCAAGGTCACGAGAGTCAGAACCACGGGCATTGTCGAGTCACGCATCGCGGAAATGATTGTGCCGGACCTCAAGCTCGACACCGGTGTCCGGCTTGCGTACCTGCCGGGCTACCGCGGCGTGGACCTCCGCGTCATCGCTTCCGCCGAGACGCAGGATCAGGCCGACGAAAAAGCGCGCGCCCTGGTGCGCTATCTCGAGGACAAAGTCGGCCGCTACGTGTACGGCTACGACGAGGATACGCTGGAGTCGGTGGTCGGCCAACTGCTTCGGGACAACGATCGCACGCTCGCAGTTGCCGAGTCCTGCACGGGCGGATTACTGGGCGCCGCCGTCACGTCCGTCCCGGGTTCATCGGCCTATTTCCGGGGCGGTATCCTGGCATACTCCGACGCAGCCAAAACACGGCAACTGGGAGTGCCGCCGGAGGTGATCGGGAGCCATGGCGCGGTATCCGAAGAGTGCGCGGTGGCGATGGCCGCCGGGTGTCGCGAGCGGTTCGAGACGGACTACGCGCTGGCGCTGACCGGAATTGCGGGGCCGGACGGCGGCAGCGATGAGAAACCGGTCGGCACGGTGTGGATCGGGTTGGCCACCGTGAGAGACAAACGGGCCCACCGCATGAAACTCGGCGGTCTGCGCGCGGTGATACGGGAGCGCTCGGTGTACGGCGCGCTGGAGATGCTTCGCCGCGAGATACTGGATATAAAATGACGACCACCGACCCCCGGACAAATCTGCGCCTGTTCATTGCGATCCCGCTGTCACGCGAGGTCGAGCAGGCGCTCGGCGAGATCATCGGCGACTTGTCGTCCACTCCAGCGAAGGTGAAGTGGGTCGATCCGCACAACATCCATGTGACGGTCCGTTTTCTCGGCGACACCGGTGAGTCGCTGATACCCGCGCTCAAACGCCTCATCAACGAGGCAGCAGCGCACGCGACGCCGTGCCATGCAAAACTTGCCCGACTGGGGGCATTTCCGAATCTCAAACGGCCGCGCGTGATCTGGGCCGGATTCGACGAATCGTCGCCGCTGACATTTCTCCAGTCGACAGCCGAGAAGGTCGAGTTGGGCGTGCGGCAACTCGGATTTGAGCCGGAGAGCAAGTCGTTTAGGCCGCACCTGACACTGGCGCGTGTCAAGTTTCCCGATGGTCTGCAGCGGCTCTGCGAAATGGTCCGTACGTATTCGTTTGCTCCGATAGATGTGTCGCTGGACCGACTGGTCCTGTTCAAGTCAACCCTGACGCCCCGTGGACCCGTCTACGAGAAGCTCCACGAGTCCGTTTTCGGCGCCGAACGATTCGAGTGATTCGATGAACTTCATCATTCTGACTGACGACGATGAAACCGGCGACGGACGGTACCGCCTGACCGACCACCGCGCCGATCACATCCGCTCAATTCTCAAGCTGGGCTACGAGGACCATGTGCTCGTGGGATTGCTTGACGGTCCGCACGGCAAGGCGTACATACACAAGATCGACGACGACGAAGTGATTCTGGAGTGCGAGCAGCTCCGACTCGACGGGCATCCGATCCCGGAGGTAACGTTGATATGCGCGCTGCCTCGCCCGCAGATTCTCCGCAAGGTGCTGTACGTGTCGGCGATGATGGGAGTGTACGCGCTGCACCTCGTTCGCGCCAACCGGGTCGAGAAGAGTTTCTTCGAAACGAAACTGCTGGAGCCCGAACACTATCGTCCGTACCTGCTTGAAGGGCTCAGCCAGGGGAGGCTGACGCGCATGCCGGCGGTACATATCCACGACCGGTTCCGCGTATTCTTCGAGGACGACTGGCCGCAGATAGCGGCCTCGGGCAGCACCAACCTCGTGCAGGTGCTGGCCAGCCCCGAATCATCGACCGGACTGCACGACTTGTGCAATCGACTGTGCGGCCGCGTTGCGATTGCGATCGGTCCCGAGGGCGGGTGGGTGCCGTTTGAAGTCGATACGATCGAGCGGGCCGGATTTCGTCCCTGTACGCTCGGCCGCTGGACGCTTCGAGTTGAATACGCCGTGACCGCGGCCCTATCGCAGCTCGAGCTGGTGCGGCACAAACACGAGTAGCCGACAGGACGATATCCGGTCACCGATGCCGCTCGAAAAAGTCTGCGATATCCTCCCACATGGCGGGCGTGATCGTGTGACCGACGTTTTCGTACAGTCGTAATTCGCACGCACAACCGCCCGAATCACGAACGGCCGCAACCGCGGGCCATCGCGCGACAGGCGATTCTCCGAACAGCGACAGGACCAGCTCGCGATCGGCCGACGAAAAGGCGTCCTCAAACATCACCGCGTCGTTGGTGTCCCGATCTCCGAGAAAGAGGAAAACCGGCGTCTGCCGGTAGGAAGCCCGGTCGAACGGTTGCCCGGTGAGTTCTCGTATATCGGCGATACCCACGGGGTAGGGCAGTTGCTTTCCGTCCCACGTGTCGAGCGGAGCTATCGGCCACCCGCCGGGCGAGCCGATTGCGGCTGCTTTCACCCGCGAGGGGTGCAGCGTCATGAAACGATCGGCGAATTGACCGGAAGCCGAGAACCCGAACAGGAACACGCCGGAATCGCTATCGTGGCCCATGAGCTTCAAAAACTCGCGCGCGTGGTCGATCATGGCCAGCAACTGGAGATCGATCCTGACCAGCAGCGAATCATCGGTTGCCAGTATGTCGCGATCCAGCGCCTGCACATACAACTGCCAGTTCGTGTATGGTCGAGGGAAGACCGGCACCAGCAGCGCGCCTCCGAGGCGGTCGGCCAGCCACATGTCTCGTGAGAGCAGCGTGGCGGCCGCGCTGTCGTGAACGATGAAGGAATCATTCCCGGTGCCGGTGTTGTTCGGCTCCACCAGCAACGTGATCGTGGGATCGCCGCTTAAGGCTGGGGGCGAGACATACAGATAGTACGGCCAGTGGAAGCCGGCTGCCGAGTCCGCGGCAAACCGCATGTTTGCGCCGATACCTGCGTTGGTCGACTCCTGTGCGACTGCTCCGGTCGCAATAATCGCGAACAAAATCGCCGTCACATTCCTGCGCATGATTCAATAACGCTCCTGTTTCGAGACGCCGCAATACCGACTTGTGCGATCCTTCGGCCCGGTTGGCCCACATTTCAGGCGGGCTCCCGTCAATGAACGTGATGGCAGGTCTGAAGACAGACAGACAGACCTGCCCTACACAGACCGCGCGAACAACTTTTTCGTTGTACAAGTGTGGTTGCCTGCACGTTACAGGGAAATGGGTTTGTTTTGTTATTTTTATGGGGACCCCATTTCTTTCTTTTCCCCCGATCATGATATCCGGCAGGGGAATAACTGCTGTTTGGGCAGGTTCTTGACGAACTGTCGCGATACAGAAATGCCATCGTTTTCGCGCCTCGTGTGAGAGGAGTGTTTACTAAGGGGGGCCGGGCATTTTTTCCATCGAGGTGGTAGGGAAAGTGTGGGTCGCGTGGGGCACGAGGACGTACGCCACGCACGGAGGGAAGATGGCGGGTGCGAAGACGGACCCGCCCGACGTTTCTGATGATTCCCTATGATTCGTCAAGCGCTTTCCGGATAGATTCCCACTTTCGTGGGAATGACAAGTCTGCGACTTGTCTTCAATCATAGTCGATGTTCCAATTGCAGAAGACAGACAGACGAAGCCTGTCATGCCCGCCCGCCCGCCACAGGCGGACCTGACGGCCGCGGCGAGGAATCCATCTTCAATTCTTCCTACCGCGCCAGCACCATCTTCCGCGAAAAGACAACATCCCCGGCCGTCAGACGGTACATATAGACACCGCTCGCAACTTCATCACCCGCAGCGTCGGTCCCATCCCATACAACCGAGTGCGACCCGGCCGGATACTCGGCTGACACGAGTGTCGCAACCAGCTGGCCGAGGACGTTGAAGACATCGATTTCGACATGTGACTTGAGGGGAAGCTGGAAAGCAATGGTGGTTGTTGGATTGAACGGGTTCGGATAATTCTGAAACAACTCGAAGTCTACGGGAAGAACAACACCCCCACCTCCGCTGCCACCAGTGCTGGTAGAACCGTCAAACCCCGCATAAATGTAGACTGTGCCGATACTCCCCGCGTGAACACACGAAAACGCGAAGTCATCAATACCATCGCCGTTAAAGTCCCCAATACCTGCCACGTCCATCCCGAACTGTGTCTTGTAACCGGGAAGGTCATTGATATACAACTCGAAATCAGGAAGGCTATCAACATCCGGACCACCATAGTACAGATACACCCAACCGATACCACTCCACTGCGTGGGCATTGAAGTGATGATGTCGGGATAACCATCGTTGTCGATGTCGCCGGCAAGGGCGGCTCGATCACGATAACCCAGTATCGTTAGATCAGGAAAGGAGTCAATATCCGGTCCACCCCAGTAGAGAAAGGCGGAAGTATCCTCGGTCGCATGGCTCGAGACGTACAAGTCGTCAAAACCGTCGCCATTAAAGTCACCTGGAGATACCATCACGTCTCCGAAATACTGTCTTTCCGGCAACCAATCACCGCCCCGAGAAATTACTACGTCCGGGATAGTATCGAAGTCCGGCCCGCCCCAGTAGATGTACACCTGCCCATTGGATGTATCAGCCGGTTTGCGTCGCAAGTTACAGGCGAGGTCAGGAAAGTTGTCACCATTGAAATCCCCCGTTACAATGCATTCGCCGAACGCATATCCATCGTAAAGGATATTGGCGGGTGTCATTCTCAGGTTGGGCAAAGAGTCAGCTGCAGCCTGTAAGTCATAGAAACAGATCGACCAACCGTCGCTTCCCTGGGAGACTATCTCGTCCGTTTCGTCATTGTTGAAATCTCCACGAACAACTGACCTGGACGGATAGTATTGGGGATAGCCAAAAACCAGGTCCGGTATGGTGTCGATTGATGATCCGCCAAAATAGACGGCCCGAACATACGTACCGTATACTCCAAGCCTCATCGTGAAGTCGTCTTTTCCGTCCCCGTTTACGTCGCCTATGTTCGCTGGATTCACAGTATTTGGAAAGGTCAGATCCGCGACGGAGTCAACGACATCGCTCCCGTAATAGAGATGCATGCTAAATCGCGTGTCACCAACTAGAAGCTCCGATCTACCGTCGTCGTTCTGATCCCCAAGTGATATGATCTGGCGACCAAACAGAACACCCATCGTATCGGACGTAATTCTGCCAAGCAGTGCCGGCTGCTGAGCACATAAATCGTCAACATGGATTACGAAGACAGATACAGATAGTGATAGCAGGAAAAGGAGGATTCTCATAACTCCCCTCAATTGCTAACAAGGACGCTCTTATTGTCTGCTTTGTCAAGGTATTATTCCCTATGTAGGTAATAACCATTCACAGCTTCGACGTTTGTCGCCGACATACCACAGTAGAGGCTTCTGAATGCTGTCGCGATACAGAAGTGCCATCGTTTTCGCGCCTCGTGTGAGAGGAGTGTTTACTAAGGGGGGCCGGGCATTTTTTCCATCGAGGTGGTAGGGAAAGTGTGGGTCGCGT
Organism: Candidatus Zixiibacteriota bacterium; assembly: GCA_034003725.1. Classification (NCBI taxonomy): domain Bacteria; kingdom Pseudomonadati; phylum Candidatus Zixiibacteriota; species Candidatus Zixiibacteriota bacterium. The sequence continues at coordinate 98,823 of JAVEYB010000011.1, read as the reverse complement.
GGGGCACGAGGACGTACGCCACGCACGGAGGGATGATGGCGGGCGCGAAGACGGACCCGCCCGACGTTTCTGATGATTCCCTATGATTCGTCAAGCGCTTTCCGGATAGATTCCCACTTTCGTGGGAATGACAAGTCTGCGACTTGTCTTCAATCATAGGCGATGTTCCAATTGCAGAAGACAGACAGACGAAGCCTGTCATGCCCGCCCGCCCGCCACAGGCGGACCTGACGGCCGCAGCGGGCGGGCGACCCGGCCCGGTCTCCGGCGGGTCGGGCGGCGCGCTCTGATTTGTACGCCGCCCGACTTTTGCGGAATCTATGTCACTCGCACTGCGGCAGACAATCCGCCGGCGAGGGTCCGCTGAGAAACAGGAAATTCACCAGATAGATCAGGTCCGACAAATCGACAGCACAACCGGCGTCGCCGTTTATGTTGGCCGCAGCGGGGCAGGCCGGCGGCGGGCCGCTCAAGAACAGGAAATTGACCAGGTAAATCAAGTCGGACAAGTCAACAGCGCCGCCGGCGTCATCGTTGACATTGCCGGTGGTCCCGATACAGCAGCCGGGTTCGCCGTCGTAAAAAGACTCAAACGCATACACGACCCCGTCTGATCCAAACGTCACACACGTGATATTCGGCGCGTAATTGCCGCTGATGTCGCCGATCGCGAGATGCATAACATCGTCGGCAGTACTGAAACTCCACCAGACCGACCCGTCGGAACCGTCGAGTACATACACATACTGATCGTCGGAGCCGACAATGACGTCAAGCTGGCCGTCATTGTTCATGTCTTCGACCAGCAGGCAGTTCACCTCGCCCCCGGTCGTAAAACTCCACAGTTCATGACCGTCATAGCCGCGCTTTGCGTATACTTTCCGGTCGGTCGAGTTGCCCGGCACAACCAGGTCCTCGCTGAGGTCACCGTCCAGATCGCCGTGACCGAATCCGTGAACGTTGGATGGTATCGGCATGGCCTCGCTCCACAGCTCGGTATGCGTCACACCGTCAACAACGATAACCGTGGTCGGGGCGTACGGTGTGCGGCCGAGCGCCACATCGAGCGTGCCGTCGCCGTTGGCGTCCAACGCCTCGACATGTTGCACGGCGTCGCCGGCGGGGTAGTCCCAGAGGATGGAGCCGTCGGAACCGTCGAGCACAACCATCTTCTCACCCTCCGTGCCCGACTCCACCGCGACCACAACGTCGATCGGTCCGGTGCCGTTCATATCGGCCAGCTCGATTTCGCCCACCTGTGTGCCGACGTCCCTGCTCCATAGTTCCGCGCCGCTGGTCCCCTTGATCGCATACACGCGCGAGTCATCGCTGCCGGCGATCACGTCCATAGCGCCGTCGCCGTCGAGATCGGCTGAAGCAAGGCAGTTCCGATAAATCTGATTTGTGGGCGTAGTGAACTGCCACAGTATCGAGCCGTCGATCGCCGAAAGCGCCGTGACCATGTCGTCGGCGCCGCCGACCGCCACGTCATCGTACCCGTCGTCGTTGAAATCGCCGATCGTGACGGCGTACAGGTTCTCGGTTCCGGTCCAGTGCCACAGTTCCGAGCCGTCCTTTCCGTTGATCGCCCACGCGTTGTCGTCGACCGAACATACCGTCGCGACATCAGCGAACTCGTCTCCGTTGAGATCGCCGACCGCCACCGCGTTTCCGTACTCGCCAAACGGAAATTCCCACAGGACAGGGGAGACCGACGTTTTGAGCGCCCAGACCGAGCGCACCGGGTTGGGAGGAGTACCGGCGAAATCCGCGCCTCCGGCCGCGATTACGTCGAGCGTATCATTGCCGTCCAGGTCGGCGACCGCCGTCTTGACAATCGTTCCCCCGACTGAGTAATACCAGATCTTGCTGCCGTCAATTGCCGACAGCACCTGCACCCGGTCATAGGTAGCCGCGACAATGTCCAGATCGCCCTCGCCGGTAACGTCGCCGAACGCCAGCCCTCGCGGAAAACCGTCCAGCGTATCGGAGATAAAAATGGGAGCGCCGTCTTCACCGTCAAACGCGATCACCTGATACCAGCCCAGGTAGTTGCCGATCACGATATCCAGATCGAGGTCGTTGTCTACATCGCGGATGTACAGCGGTATCTCTCCGTTGACGTGGTCAATCGTGCCGAGGAAGTACTCCCACTCGAGCGCGCCCGTCAACGCCGTGCGCACGACCAAACGGCCCTTGTCGTCACCGCCGATACCGGAGAAGACCGCCTCGAGCTGACCGTCGTCATCCACATCCGCTATCAACACGTCGAGATTGACATACGTCACGACCGAGTCCCAGATCGGATTGCCGGTAGCGCCGTCGATAATCCCCTGCCGATTCGTGAAGCCGGTAAGGTACTCGTGCGCGTAGGCGACGTCGTCGGTACCGTCTCCGTTGACGTCGGCCGCTGCGACCTTGTTGACCCAGAGGCTGCCGATATCCTCGGACCAAATCAGCCCCCCGGTCTGACCGTCGATAGCATAGACGAAATCGTCGAATGACGACGCGACCACATCGAGGTGTGTGCCGCCGTTGATGTTGGCGATCGTTACCGACTCATTGGTGTTGCCGGTCGGAAACGTCCAGAACGGCGTTCCGGTAGCGCCGTTGATCGCATGAATGCGGCCGTCAGGAGTCGATGATGCGTTGTATGAGGCGGCGACCGCAACGTCGGCTACACCGTCACCGTCGATATCGCCTACGGCCATGCCGCGAATGGCATCCCAGACGACATACTGCCAGATCGTGTCACCGGTGGCGCCGTCAATCGCCCAGACCCGGCTGAGTTCGCCGTAGTAGCTGTTGTCGTGTTCGGCTGCAATAATGTCCGGGACGAGGTCGCCGTTGAGCGACGCGGTGTCAAGGTGCTGTATCTGGAGGTTGGCGTCGAAGATCCAAAGCGGCTCGCCCGAGATGGCTTTGTCCGCGCTGAGAAGCGCTGACGGAAGCACGAACGCTGCGGCCAGGCTGAGCACAACCACGAAACGGGTCGCCCTCAGCCGGGTGAGGAAAGATACTGATGGGTACATGGTAGTTTCTCCCGAATGAGATCGTTGGGATGTCGATTCCGGGAAAGAGGTATCGTCCTGACAGCAATCTACCACGCAAAGCGGACTACGTCAAGAAAGGGGGGCAACGGCGAACGGGACGCAAAAAAAAACCCAGGTAAGCGAGGTTCACCTACCTGGGCGGACGATATTAGGTAATCCACAGAAAGAGTAACACTTTCCGATTGCACAAGCATGATACTACAATTCTCAGTATTGTCAAGAGAAAAATGGGGAAAAACTTCCGGGTGGCGAGCTCACGACCGTCCCGTGCCCGTAGCCGTTATGTAGTTGCAGCACAGAGTGATACGCGACTCCACTGATCTTTCGGTCACCCCGAGACACAAGTTTGTAGAGTAAATTTATCGTAGTTTCGGCGCAGCCTTTGTGGATAACCGCCCCGGAATACACCGCCATGGAACGGAGCTGCCGACTAGACACCGTACATCTGCGGGGAGCAACGAATCCCCTACAGTCCGACTCGCAGGCCGCACGTCGCGCGCCAACGATAACTGCCTTCGGTTCGACCCCGTGGCTCGAGGGCCACGGAGTCAACGACAACAGCTTCTGTGAAGAGTCGCGGGGAGGTTTACCGGACAAAAAAAAAGAAGGACGGCGGGTGTGACACCCGCCGTCCCGAGACGATGTACGTGCGAGAGGAGATCAGCTGCAGCCGCTGGTGGCGCCGCAGGTTTCGCATTTCAGACAGGTTCCGTTGCGGACCATCGTGAACGATCCGCATTCGGAACACATATCTCCTTCGTAGCCTCTCAGCCGCGCATTCCGAATTTCGAATTGGAGGCGATTGGCGCTGACGGCGATTCCGGCGCCGGTCGACGGAGCAGGCTCTGCCGCTGCGACAAGCTCGGGAACCGCCGACGATTTTTCATTCTTTGCAGTTGCAGTCGGATTCTCCACCGGGTGACCATGTCCGTTTCCTCCTTTGACTCCATGTCCGTTGCCGTTGCCGCCGTTGCCGGAGCCGATCAGATCGAAGCGCAAATGCGAGGTGTGGATGTCATCGTCATTGCGCTTGGCCGTGGTGATCTGACCCGTCACCTGACGGTTGGCCGGTTCCTCCTCTTCGAACTCTATCGATTCCTCGGTCGGTACGCCCACCGTGTCGCCGCGAAGGTCCTCCTCGGAGACATGGGCGAGATCGTTGCGGCCGAGATAGGTGATAGCCAATTCCCGGAAGATGTAGTCGATAATCGACGTGGTCATTTTGATGTGTTTGTTCCCCTGCACGATGCCGGCGGGTTCGAACCGGCTGAACAGAAACGCCTCGACGAACTCCTCGAGCGGAACGCCGTGCTGGAGGCCGAGGGAGACCGCGATTGCGAACGAGTTCATCAGCGAACGGAACGCCGCGCCTTCGCGATGCATGTCGAGAAAGATTTCGCCGAGCGTTCCGTCGGAATACTCGCCGGTACGAAGATAGATCTTGTGGCTGCCCACCACCGCCTTCTGCGTGTAGCCGCCGCGCCGGTTGGGCAGTTTGCGCCGCTTGGCCAGGTACCGGTAGACGATCCGTTCGGACATTTTTTCGGCGGCGCGCTCCACCGTCAGTCCTTCGTCGTTGTGGTCGTCGTCGAGAACGGTCGCCGACAGCGGCTGGCTCAGCTTCGAACCGTCGCGGTAGAGCGCGACCGCTTTGTTCATCGACTCCCAGGCGAGCCGATACGCCTTCTTGACGTCGTCAATCGTGGCTTCCGCCGGCATGTTGATGGTCTTGGAGATGGCGCCCGAGATGAACGGCTGGGCCGCGGCCATCATGCGGATATGGGCCTCGTAGGAAATGAAACGCTGCCCTTTGCGGCCGCATTTGTTGGCGCAGTCGAACACGGGCAGATGCTTGTCCTGCAGATGCGGCGCCCCCTCGATGGTCATCGTGCCGCAGCAGTACTCGTTGGCAAGTTCGATCTGCTCGCGCGTGAAACCGATCTCGCGAAGCAGGTTGAAGTCCCATGCGTCACATTGTTCGATCGAGAAGCCGAGCGTCTCAGTCAGGAATTCTTCGCCCAGCGTGTACTTGTTGAACGCGAAGGTGATGTCAAAGACGTTGTCCAGGACCTTTTCGAGGGCCTCCAGCTCGGCGTTGGTAAAGCCCTTCGCGCGGAGCGACTCGTGGTTTATGTACGGCGCCTTGCGAAGCGTGCGGTGACCGGTCGCATAGGTCACGATAGCGGCAATCTGCTCGTCGTTGTAACCGAGCGTTCGCAACGCGATCGGCACCGAGTTGTTGATGATTTTGAAGTAACCGCCGCCCGCGAGTTTTTTGAATTTGACGAGGGCGAAATCGGGCTCGATACCGGTCGTGTCGCAGTCCATGACGAGTCCGATCGTGCCGGTCGGGGCGATCACGGTGGCCTGGGCGTTGCGATAGCCATACACTTCGCCCATCTCCACGGCCTTGTCCCAGACCGACCGGGCAGCGCTTACCAGTTCCTCGGGCAGGTAGTTCGGGTTGATTCCTTTGGGCTTGACCGTCAGGTTTTCATACTCCGCGCGATCGGCATTATGGGCGGCGCGACGGTGGTTGCGCATGACGCGCAGCATGTGGTCGCGGTTGCGATAAAAGCCCGGAAATGCCCCGAGCTCCTTGGCCATCTCCGCCGACGTCGCGTAGGCCTGCCCGGTCAGAATGGCGGTTATCGCGCCCGTCCAGGCCAGGCCCTCCTGCGAGTCGTACGGGATACCCATGCGCATCAGCATCGTTCCTATGTTCGCATAGCCCAGGCCGAGCGTGCGGAACTCGTAGCTTTTCTGGGCGATCGCGCGCGACGGGAAGGACGCCATCAAGACCGAAATCTCCAGCACGGTCGTCCATGTCCGTATGGCGTGCAGATAACCGTCGACATCGAAGCTGCCGTCGGCTCGGAGGAACTTGACGACATTCAGCGACGCGAGGTTGCACGCCGTATCGTCGAGAAACATGTATTCCGAGCACGGGTTGGAGGCGTTGATCTTGCCGTCTTCCGGGCAGGTATGCCACTCATTGATGGTGGTGTCGAACTGCACGCCCGGATCGGCGCAGGCCCACGCTGCATGACATACCTGCTCCCAGAGCACACGCGCCGGGATTTTTTTCGAGACGGAGTTGTCCGTGCGCCGTCTCAATTCCCAGTCGGAGTCGTCCTTGAGCGCGTTGAAGAAGCTGTTGGGGATACGCACGGAGTTATTGGAGTTCTGGCCCGAGACGGTAAGGTACGACTCGCTGTCCCAGTTGGTGTCGAGTTCAATGAAGTCGATATGATCGATGCCCTGGTTCGCCAGCTCGAGGATCTTCTTGACGTACTCCTGCGGGATGTGCAGGTGACGGGCGTGGCGCAGGGCGGTCTTCAGCTTCGGATTTTTGTTGGGGTCGGTTTCGAAAACCGAGTCGCCGTTGCTGCCGGATATCCGCGCCGCATCGAATATCTCACGGAGCTGCTGCTTGATGATCCGCGAGCCGGCGACCAGCGCCGCGACTTTTTGTTCTTCCGTGACTTTCCAGTTGATGAACGATTCGACATCGGGGTGGTCCAGATCGAGACAGACCATCTTGGCGGCGCGACGGGTTGTTCCTCCGGACTTGATGGCGCCCGCCGCCCGATCGCCGATCTTGAGAAACGACATCAACCCGGACGACTGCCCGCCGCCGGACAGGCGCTCGCCGGCGCCGCGAATGTTGGAAAAGTTGGTGCCCGTGCCGGAACCGTACTTGAACAGCCGCGCCTCGCGCACCCACAGATCCATGATCCCGCCTTCGTTGACCAGATCGTCACTGATCGACTGAATGAAGCACGCGTGCGGCTGGGGGTGCTCATACGCGTTTTTGGCCTGCGTCATCGTGTGCGTGATCGGGTCCACATAATAATGGCCCTGGGCATGGCCGGAAATACCGTACGCGAAATGCAGTCCCGTGTTAAACCACTGCGGGCTGTTGGGGGCGGCGATTTGCGCCGCCAGCATGTAACACAACTCATCGTAGAATGTCTGGGCGTCGGCCTCCGACGAGAAATACCCGTGCGACTCACCCCAGTAGCGCCAGCAGCCGGCCAACCGATGAAACACCTGCCGGGCGTCGGTCTCCCATCCGGTGACCGGATCGCCGTGCGCGTCGACCACGACATTGCCGTGTTCGTCCCTCTGGGGCACGCCGGCTTTGCGGAAGTACTTCTGCGCGAGAATGTCTACCGCAACCTGGGACCAGCCCTCCGGAACATCGATATTATCGAGCTTGAAAACGGTCGACCCGTCGGGGTTTTTTATTTCAGATGAGCGCTTAACGAAATTTATGCGGGCGTAAGGCGACTCGCCTTCGCGAGTGAAATAGCGCTTGAACTTCACGATAGCCTCCTGCTTGTTCTACGGTGTCCTAATTCCGATTTCCCGGAATCACCTTGAGCCGACGAACAGACGGTCAGGGCAACCGTCCCTGGTTGCCATCAAAGCTGTCAGAATCATCAAATGGAGCCTCAGCCGATGTACTGACCGTTTGAATTCCCTGCCGCTCAAAGTGGGCACAACATATTGTGCCCACGAGAGGCCGACTACTAAAAATTGTATGAAAATTCAAGATTCTCTACTCGATTGCCCGGCAAGAACCTATCGATCCATAAGGGATTGGCCTTTTTTTGGAGAACCGGGGCAACAGTCGATGCGAAAGAAATCAAACTCGCTAACTCTATACTAACAAGAAAATTATAGACAGCAAGTTTCAGAGTGCTCTATCGCTCCTCACGTAATCTATAATGCGCCCAGCAGAATCCGCTTCTATACAATAGCTTACGGGGCTTTGCACACAATGACCACAGGTTGTCCACATGTTATCCGCGTGTTTCACACACGACGATCCCTGACATTGATAGCGCAGATCAAGCCTCCGCCGGTTTTGCGAACTCTCCGCAGGTGTCGCGAATCGTGGAGCGATGCCACATTTAAAGGAATGCGACAACACGAGAGCGGGTCTTCGCCAAGTGAGTTGAGCCGACCCGCCGCCCGCACATCGGGCCGATCGTGGTGAACATTGGCCGATTTTAAGACGGAACCTTCGTGTGCGGTCCGCTGTTGGTCGAGGCAACGCTTTCGCAGTGGTGCAGCGGCCCGCGATGTTGTATGTTGTGGGCCCCGTACCCGAGCACGCAAAGGGAGTATTGTGATACGTGATTATCTGGCGCTGACGAAGCCGACCATCATGCTGTTGGTGATTTTCACCGGCGCCGCGGCGCTGCTGATAGAGGGAAGCCTCATCCACGAGCCGGCTCGCGCGGCGCTTTTTCTGCTGGGCTTGTTTATGACCGGCGGTTCGGCGAACGCTCTCAATCAGTATTTCGAACGAGAGATCGACGCGCGCATGACGCGCACAAGCAATCGCCGACCGTTGCCCCAGGGACGTATAGCGGCCGGGCGGGCCCTCTGGTTTTCGATCATGATCGGCGTAATCGGTGGGGCTCTTTTGCTGGCCATATTCAACTGGCTGACCGCCGCCCTGTCCATAGCCACCATTCTTTTTTATGGTCTTTTCTATACTCTTTATCTCAAGCCTCGCACGCCCCAGAACATCGTCATCGGTGGTGCGGCCGGGGCCATGGCTCCGGTAGGCGCCTGGACCGCCGCGACCGGCACGATGGGTGTCGAGCCGTGGGTGATGTTTCTGATCGTGTTCCTGTGGACTCCGCCGCACTTTTGGGCGCTCGCCTTGTACTGCAAGGATGATTATGTTCGCGCGCGCCTTCCCATGATGCCGGTGGTCCGGGGCGAGGTCGCCACCCTGAAAAAGATCCTGATCTATACGGCGCTATTAATAGGTGTATCGCTGGTACCCGTTCTTTACGGAGCCGGCTGGCTTTATCTCCCGGTGGCTTTGTATCTGGGCGTCAAGCTGTGGTCAGCGGCCCGGCGAGCCTGGCGTATTCGACAGGAGGCGGCGTATCGCGCCTTGTTCGGATATTCCATTTTGTATTTGTTCGCGTTGTTTCTGGCGATGATTGCCGACTCGCTGCTGGTGCGCTACGCCGGTCTGCCGACCGTGCTGTCATAGCGGCGTCGCGGGCCTTTGCACCGGGTGGCGCGGCGGTCAGAACGGCTGATTTTTTCCGGCGTGTATTCAAAGACCAAAAGAGTATACGATTTGGTACATTTTTCTCGCTGCAGTCGCGCGTCACGATTCACTTCGTGCAAAAAGAACATTGACAGATCAGACGGCATTGGCTATTGTGCGGCTCAAAATTGAGAAGACGATTTTTTCAGCATGGTGAACATTCCTCCAGTTTGTCCATTCTACCGGGGGACGACCATTGCGGACGGTTTGTGAATTAAGTAACAAGGGACTCTTCCGTGGCGCAGTTGTTTCCCAAATGGACCAATCGACTTCCCATCATCGCTGCCGTCGTCGTTGTTTTCGGCGGAGCAGCCGTCGTGGGCGGCGTGTGGTACTATTTTTCTCCGGAGTATACCGATGTCGGGTATCGGCCGGGTCAGCCGGTGCCGTTCAGTCATAAGCTGCATGCGGGTGATCTCGGCATGGATTGCCGCTACTGTCATAATACCGTTGAACAGACTGCCTGGGCGGCGGTACCGCCAACGGCGACGTGCATGAACTGTCACACGCTTATCCTGCCCGAGAGCGAGAAGCTTCTGCCGGTCCGCGAGAGTTTTGCGACCGGACGACCGATCGAATGGGTACGCGTGCATAAGGTCCCGGATTACGCCTATTTCAATCACGGCGTTCACGTCCGCGCCGGCGTAGGGTGCGTCTCCTGCCACGGCAATGTCCGCACGATGGAAGTCGTGCAGCAGAAGGAACCCCTGTCGATGGGCTGGTGCCTTGACTGCCATCGCAATCCAGACCCGTTCCTCCGTCCGCTCGAGGAAGTCACCAATATGGAGTGGATGCCGCCCGCCGACCACGATGAGTACGTGCGTCGGATCAAGCAGGAGCGCACCATCAACCCGCCCACCGACTGTTCGGGGTGTCATCGATGAAAAAGCGGATTCCGTTGACCATACACACGACCGGCAAGCAGTACTGGCGCTCGCTGGACCAGCTGGCCGAGACCGACGCCTACAAGGACTTCCTTCATCGTGAGTTCCCGGAGGGAGCCTCCGAGATGGGCAACGACTGGTCGCGCCGGAGCTTCCTGACATTGATGGGTGCGTCGATCGCGTTGGCCGGATTGTCCGGGTGCAGGCGCCCGGTGGAGAAGATCGTTCCCTACGTACGGCGGCCGGAGGAGATCGTACCCGGTGAGCCGCTGACGTTTGCCACCAGTATGCCCGTCGGGACCGGAGCCTATGGCGTGCTGGTTCGTTCAAACGACGGGCGACCGACAAAAATCGAGGGTAACCCCGACCACCCATCGACTCGTGGCGGCTCCAACGCCTTCATCCAGGCCGCGATTCTCGGGTTGTATGATCCCGATCGGTCTCAACAGCCCGTTGAAAAAGGCGCCAAACGCGACTGGGATGCGTTTACCGATTATTACCGCAGTCAACTGCACGCACTGTATATCGCCAATAAGGGGGCGGGTCTGGCCGTTCTCGCCGAATCGTATGCGTCGCCGACCATGGCCCGACTCAGGGCCGCGTTTGAAAAGACGTTTCCCAACGCCCGGTGGGCGACCTATGAGCCGGTTTCCGATGAAAACGTCTACGACGGACTGGAAATCGCGACCGGAGCGGCCTACCAGCCGGTGTATCATTTCGAGAAGGCGAAGACGATTCTCGCACTGGACAGTGACTTCCTGGGGCGTGAGGGCAACACCGTCACGAACGCGCGCGGTTTCGCCGCGACACGGAAGGTGGAGTCCCGACAGGATGACATGAGCCGTCTGTATGTGGCCGAAAGCTGCTATACGATCACGGGCAGCATGGCCGACCATCGTTATCGACTGAAGTCGGGCGAGGTCGGCGCGTTTGCAGTGGCGGTGGCGCGAGCGTTGCAGGCGCAGGGCGTGGCGGTCGAGGGACTTGCCGGTGCACCGGCTTTTGATTCACCGTTCGACGCGAAATGGATTCGTGTTGTCGCGGAGGACCTTCGTCTGGCCGGCGCCGGCGCGATCGTGATCGCCGGTTCCGGGCAGCCCGCATGGGTCCACGCGCTCGTGTTTGCGATCAATGCCGCCCTGGGAGCGACCGGAACGACCGTCACGTACCACGAAATGCAGGACATATCGCGGCCGCGGCGCGCCGACCTCAAGCACCTGGTCGATGCCATAAACGGCGGCGCGGTCGAAACGCTGGTTATCATCGGCGGCGATCCGGTCTACAATGCGCCGGTTGATCTGTCGATTGCGTCGGCGCTGGCCAAAGTGAAGCACTCAATACACCTGTCCGCATACTATGATGATACCTCCCGGCTGTGCACCTGGCATGTGCCGCGCTCCCATTTCCTGGAAAGCTGGGGGGACGCACGATCCATCGACGGCACGTTGGGTGTCGTACAGCCGCTCATCGAGCCGCTGTTTGACTCGCGCAGCGATATCGAGCTGCTTTCGTTGCTCATAACCGGCACGATGCAGACCGGCTATGAGGCGGTTCGGGAAACGTGGCAGCCGCTTCTACGCGGCGGTGATTTCGAACGGGCCTGGCGGTCGGTGCTGCATGACGGATTGCTGAGGGACTCGGCCGCGCCGTCCGTGTCGCCGCGGGTGCGGGTTGGCGCTATGGCCGCCGCCATGCGGCCGTCGGAACGCGCCTCCGGATTGGAAATCGTCTTTCGGTCGTCTAACGTATTCGATGGACGATATGCCAATAACGGCTGGCTGCAGGAGCTTCCCGATGCCATCACCAAGCTCGCGTGGGACAATGCCGCTTTGATAAGCCAGAGCACGGCCGGAAAGTTCGGAGTACAAAACGAAGATATGGTGAGGGTCGATCTCGGCGGCCGGTCGCTGGAACTGCCCGTGTGGATCTCACCCGGCCACGCCGACGATTCCGTCACCCTGCTTCTCGGTTACGGACGGCAGAATCTGGGGCGCGTCGCAGACGGCGTCGGATTCAACACGTATACCCTTCGCACGTTCGACCACCCCTGCATTGCAGGCGGCGGTTCGGTGCAGCGCACGGGCGGAACCTGGGAACTGGCCAATACGCAGGATCACGGCAGCATGGAAGGGCGGCCTATTGTTCGCGAGTCGACGCTCGCCGAATACCGCACATCGGACGATCCGACCTTCTATCCCGAGGGACCGCACCATCCGCCTCTTGTCCCCCTGTGGGACGAGCACTCCTATGCCGACGGCTACCAGTGGGGCATGGTCATTGACCTGAACTCGTGCATCGGCTGCAACGCCTGCACGGTCGCGTGCCAGAGCGAGAACAACATTCCGATTGTCGGCAAGCAGCAGGTGCGCAACGGCCGCGAAATGCACTGGATTCGTCTGGATCGGTACTACGCAAACGCGACAGGTGATCCGAACGGACTCGACGAGCCGGAGGTCGTCTTCCAGCCGATGGCCTGTCAGCACTGCGAGAACGCCCCGTGCGAGTCGGTGTGCCCGGTGGCGGCCACGGTGCACGATAAGGAAGGCCTCAACGTCATGGTATACAACCGGTGCATCGGGACACGTTACTGCTCGAACAACTGTCCGTACAAGGTTCGCCGGTTCAATTTCTTCAATTACACCAAGGACTATCCCGAGATTCATAAGATGTCGCAGAACCCGGACGTCACGGTTCGGTCGCGCGGTGTGATGGAGAAGTGTACGTATTGCGTTCAGCGAATCAGCGCCGCCAAAATCGCGGCGAAAGCCGACGGGCGCACGGTTGCCGATGCCGACCTGCAGACGGCCTGCCAGCAGGCCTGCCCGGCGCAGGCGATCACGTTCGGCAATATCAATGATCCGAACAGCGCCGTCTCGAAGATGAAAAAGATAAATCGTGACTACAGGGTGCTCGAGGAATTCAACGTGAAGCCGCGCACGTCGTATCTGGCGCGACTGCGCAACCCGCACCCCGAACTGGCATCGGCCCGGCCGACCGGCAAGACCGAACATTCCACCCATTAGGGAAGGCGACAGACAAACTGTGAGTGTAACCCCGAAAGCAGACCCGGTCGTGATGGTCGAAGAACCGCTGATTACCGGCAATCAGACGTTCCACACGGTCACCGATACCATCAGCCGAATAGCGGAACGGAAGACGACCATCACGTGGCTGGCGCTGTTCGGATTCGCCGGGTCGCTTGCGCTGGTCCTGCTGGGGTCGATTGGCTACCTCGTCTGGGAAGGGACCGGCATCTGGGGATTGAATATCCCCGTCGCATGGGGATGGGCGATCGTCAATTTCGTGTTCTGGGTTGGTATCGGACACGCCGGAACCCTGATTTCCGCGATTCTCCACCTCTTCCGCCAGCGATGGCGCACGTCGATTAACCGCTTTGCCGAGGCTATGACGTTGTTCGCGGTGATCTGCGCCCTTATTTTCCCCGGCATACACGTGGGTCGTATCTGGGTGGCATACTGGATGTTTCCCGTGCCGAACCAGATGCAGATGTGGCCGCAGTTCCGCTCGCCGCTTCTGTGGGACGTGTTCGCCGTGAGCACGTACTTCACCGTGTCGCTTTTGTTCTGGTATGTGGGATTGATCCCGGACCTCGCGACCCTTCGCGACCGGGCCAAGACGAAAATTCGAAAGATCGTGCTCGGTATCCTTTCGCTCGGCTGGCGCGGCGGAAACCGGCAGTGGATCAATTACGAACGCGCGTATCTCGTGCTGGCGGGGCTGTCCACGCCGCTCGTCCTGTCGGTGCACTCGGTGGTGTCGACCGACTTCGCGGTGAGCATGATCCCCGGATGGCACACGACGATATTCCCGCCGTACTTCGTGGCCGGCGCCATTTTCTCCGGCTTTGCGATGGTGATGACGCTGGGTATTATCGTGCGAAAAGTTTTCCATCTCGAGCACTTCATCACCATAAACCACCTCGAGAGAATGAACAAGATCATGCTGCTCACCGGCATGATGGTCGGCTACGCCTATAGTTGTGAGTTCTTCATCGCCTGGTACTCCGGCAACGTCTACGAGGCGTTTACGTTCATCAACCGGGCGTTCGGGCCGTACGCCTGGGCGTACTGGATCATGATCGGCTGCAACGTCGTGGTACCTCAGATCTTCTGGTTCAGGAAATTCCGCCGCAGCGTGCCGGTCATGTTTGTCGCGACTATTTTTATCAATATCGGCATGTGGTTCGAGCGGTTCGTGATCGTGATGTCTCTGGCACGCGACTTTTTGCCCTCGAGCTGGGACTACTACAGCCCGACGATCTGGGACATTCTGACCTTCGTTGGCTCATTCGGGCTGTTTTTCACGCTGTTCCTGCTGTTCCTCCGGTTTGTGCCGATGATCTCGATGACCGAAGTAAAGGCGGTTCTGCCGCAGGCAGACCCGCATCACGGGGGTAAGCACTGATGAGTGAGAACACGGTGACGGCAAAAACGGAATACGGCGTCATCGCGCGGTTCGCCGACCCCGGCGCGCTGCTGCACGCGGCCGAGAAGCTGCGCGACGCCGGCTACACGAAATTCGACTGCCACTCGCCGTTCCCGATTCACGGGATGGATAAGGCGATGGGGCTGAAGGAGTCGAAGGTCGGGCTGATCTCGGGCGCCGGTGCGGCCATCGGATTTGTCGTGGGCCTGGCACTGCAGTGGTGGACCTCGGCTGTCGACTACCCCCTGGTTATCGCCGGGAAACCGCTGTTCAGCTACCAGGCTTTTGTCCCGGTGACGTTCGGTTTGACCGTGCTGTTCGGCGCGCTCGGAGCCGTGCTGGGCATGTTTCACGTCAATCGTCTGCCGCAGTTGTTTCACGGCGTGTTTCACTCCGACGCCTTCGCGCGATTCAGTGACGACGCCTTCTTCGTCAGCGTCGACAGGCACGACCCGAAATACGACCGCCGGGCGACCGTCACGTTTTTGACATCGATCGGCGGCAGCGAGCCCGAAGTGCTGGAGGGAGAATGAAACAGGCAACGATCCTGCTGGCACTGCTGGTGCTGGTCGCGTCCGGATGCACGCGGCAGAGACCGTCGGAGAAACCGCCGATCCATCCGAACCCGAACATGGATTCACAGCCGCGTTATGATCCGCAGGCGCCGAGCGAGTTTTTCGCCGACGGCAAGGCGATGCGGGCGCCCGTCGCCGGGACTGTCGCACGCGGGTGGCTTCGCGACGATCCGGTTTTGTACACCGGCAAGGACGCCCGCGGCGCATTCGTCAAAGACTCTCCCGTACCGGCCGATATGGCAATGCTCAAACGCGGGCAGCAGCGCTACGATATTTTCTGCAGTCCGTGCCACAGCCGGGTCGGCGACGGGCGCGGTATCATGATTCAGCGGGGATATATCCCGCCGCCGTCGTTCCACGAACAGCGGCTGCGTGACACGACCGACGGTTACTTCTTCGACGTGATCACGCACGGCGTGCGCAATATGCCCGCGTACCAGTACCAGATAACCGTTGAAGATCGCTGGGCCATTATCGCCTACGTGCGGGCGCTGCAGCGAAGCAAAAACGCCACGATCGAAGATATCCCGGAAGACATCCGGAAAACAGTAAGGCAGTGACGGAGACGATGAACTTTCAGGCTGACACCTACACCCTGACGGACCGGGGTGGATTTGCAAACAAGGCGATGATCGCCGGAGCGGTCGGGTTGCTGGTGACCGTTCTGGCCTGGTTTCTCGATTCCGCCCGCTTCTACCACGCCTGGCTGACGGCATTCGCGTTCTGGATCACCGTATCCCTCGGCGCCCTGTTTTTTACGATGCTGCACCATCTGACCGGGGCGCAGTGGTCGACGGTCATTCGTCGCCTGGCCGAATCACTGCTGGCGCCGTTCCCGCTTCTGGCCGTCTTTTTCATCCCGATCATACTCGGAATGCACGATTTGTATCACTGGACGCACGAGGACGCGGTGGCCCACAGCCACCTGCTGCAATTGAAACAACCGTATCTGAACCAGACGTTTTTCATCATCCGCGCGGTCGTCTATTTCGCCGTCTGGATCTTCTTGTCCATGCGCCTGGTGTCACTGTCTCGGAGGCAGGACCAGGGGCATTCAGCCGACATCCTCGCCAAAATGCGAAGCACGTCGGCGTGGGGCATGATCCTGTTCGCCGTAACGATCACGTACGCCGGGTTCGACTGGCTCATGTCCATGGCGCCGGAATGGTATTCCACGATTTTCGGCGTGTATATCTTCTCCGGCGGCCTGCTCTCCGCCATGTGTCTGATTACACTCACCGCGCTGGCGCTGCGCCGCCGCGGCGTCCTGGATAAGGCGATCACCCACGAACATTACCACGACCTCGGAAAACTGGTGTTCGGGTTCATCATCTTCTGGGGATATATCGGTTTCTCCCAGTACATGCTCATCTGGTACGCGAACATACCGGAGGAGACGGTCTGGTACCTGGCCCGATGGGAAGGGTCGTGGAAGGCCGTGTCGCTGCTACTGGTCCTCGGCTACTTCGCGATTCCGTTTCTGATTATGATTTTCCGCGGGACCAAACGTGCCCTCGCGCCGCTCGGCGTGATGGTGGCGTGGCTGCTCGTCATGCACTGGGTGGATCTCTACTGGCTGGTGTTTCCCACCTGGCCCGGAGCGACCGATAACGCCTCGTTCCATTGGATGGACCTCAGCGCCATGCTTGCGATCGGCGGGTTCTACCTGTGGTCGTTCTGGAGCCGCTTCAGCCGGGGCCCCCTGGTGCCGGTGGGCGATCCCAAACTTCCGCAATCCCTGAGCCATGTAAACTACTAGGGTGATACTGTGAGCGATTCCCAGCACACACACGGCGTCGATCCGACCGGAACAGGATACGAGAAAAGCGATGTCAGCGTTCCGTGGATCACCACCATCGCCCTGATCGTGATCGGCGTTATCGTGGTATTTATCGTTATCCTCAACGAGTACTTTCTCGTGACCAAGGAGCGGCTGGTGTACGACACGGTCCTGTCGACCCCCTCGGCCGCACTGCGCGAGCTTCGCGCCCGCGAGGATGAGGAACTGCATTCGTACAAGGTGCTCGATTCCGCCGCGGGCGCTTATCAGATTCCGATCGACCGGGCGATGGAACTGCAGGCTGGCGAGGCCCATGAGCGCCGGCTCAAAGATAGATGAATATAGTAATTTTAGTCTTATTTGTTCCCCTGAAAGTGTGCGGATAATCGCGAACCAATGCGAATAATACGGTGTTGTAAAAAACACTATGCTTGACAAACGGCGCAAAAATGGACTTCTTAGCCCCGGTATATCTATATTGTGGGCGATCCTGATGGGTCTCGCGACGGCGCCCGGCGCGCAGGTGGTGCAGGAGAGTCCCGCCGCGTTCGACGGAATGGGAGTCGAAGAGCGTCTGGGCGATACGATTCCCCTCGATCTGACCTTTATCGACGATCTCGGTCGGCAGGTGCGATTGGGCGATTACTTCCATCAGGGTAAGCCCGTGATCCTGTCACTGGTGTATTACAATTGCCCGATGCTGTGCAACCTGATCCTGAACGGGCTCAGCGACGGCATGAAGGGCGTGGATTTTGTCGCAGGCAACGAGTACCAGGTGGTTACGATAAGTTTTAATCCGCTGGAGACGGCCGAACTGGCGTCGGCCAAGCGCGCCAACTACCTCAACGAGCTCGGCCGTCCCGAAGTGGACCGCGGCTGGGCGTTTCACGTTTCGCCCGATGATCAGGTGAAGCGACTCGCCGATGCGGTCGGCTTTCAGTACTACTGGGACGACGAGCGGCAGGAATATGCGCACCCGTCCGCGGTGTTTGTGCTGACCGAGGACGGGCGGCTGTCGCGGTACTTGTACGGTATCGCTTTTCAGCCCCGCGACGTTCGGCTGGCCCTGCTGGAGGCGGCGGAGGGGAAGATCGGCACGACAATCGACAAATTGCTTTTGTACTGTTTTCACTATGACCCCGACGCGCGCGGCTATGTGGTATTTGCCGGCAACGTGATGCGCCTCGGGGGCGTGGCGACGGTTCTGGTCCTGGGCGGTATGATCGGCGTTTTGTGGTTTGGGGATCGGCGGAAGAGCCGCCGGCTCGAACAGATGCCGCATGCGGTCCGGCACTGATGGATACTATCGGCTTCTGATGCAATAAGGCAGACATGGATACGACCGGGTCACTTTTTATGCCGCCGCAGAACTCGACCATGGCGGCCGAGATCGACTTTCTGTGGGACTTCATCTATTGGGCCAGCGCCGTCTTCTTCATCGTACTCGGCGCGGCGATCGTTTATTTCGTTTTCCGGTATCGCCGGCGGCGGCAGGGCGAGTTAACCACCGGCCTGGCGCACAACATGCCGCTGGAAATAACCTGGACGCTCATTCCGACCATCCTCATTTTCTTCGTCTTCGTCTGGGGCTTCAAAAGCTACCTGAAGCTGCATATTGCCCCCGGCGACGCGATGGAAATCAAGGTGACCGGACAAAAATGGTTCTGGAGCTTCCAGTATGCCGAAGGCGCGAGCACGGTCAATGAGCTGGTCGTGCCGGTGGATAAGCCGGTCAAACTGCTGATGTCGTCGGTCGACGTCATTCACAGCTTTTTCGTCCCCAATTTCCGCGTCAAGATGGACGTACTGCCCAACCGATACACGCAGTTGTGGTTCGAGGCGACCGCGGTCGGCGAATACGATCTGATGTGCACCGAGTACTGCGGAACGGGACATTCGGAGATGATCGGCAAGGTGCGGGTGCTCGGCGAGCGCGAGTACGCCGAGTGGCTGGAGTCGGCCGGCGGCATGGGTGAAGGGATGACTCCGGCCGAATACGGAGCGCAGCTGTACAAAAACAAAGCCTGCAACACGTGCCACTCGATCGACGGCAGCAAGCTGGTCGGCCCCAGTTTCCTGAACCTGTACAATACACAGCAGATGCTCACGAACGGCCCGCCGACCATGGCCGATGAGAATTACCTGCGCGAGTCGATCCTCAATCCGCAGGCCAAGCTGGTGGCCGGATACGATCCGGTGATGCCCTCGTACCAGGGCGTCCTGAAAGACCAGCAGATCGACGCGCTGATCGCCTATATCAAGTCACTCAAGGAATAGGGAATCGGTATGAGTCACGATTCTACCGCCGTCCTCAGCTATCTCAAAGAGCCGAAAGGGCTCAAAAGCTGGCTGCTGACGGTAGATCATAAACGAATCGGCATCATGTACCTGACCGCGATCATGTTTTTCTTTTTCGTGGGCGGGGCGCTCGCGGTCGTCCTCCGCACCGAGCTGTTCAGGCCGGAGCGAATTCTGATGGACGCCGATACGTACAACCAGTTTTTCACCCTTCACGGCGCGATCATGATCTTTTTGTTCATCATTCCGTCGATTCCCGCCGCGCTGGGCAATTTCCTGCTGCCGCTGATGATCGGCGCCAAGGATGTCGCGTTCCCGAGGCTGAACCTCGCGAGCTGGTACGTATATGTTTTCGGCGCGCTGTTCTGCCTGTATTCCATCGTCAGCGGCGGTGTCGATACGGGCTGGACGTTTTACGCGCCGTACAGCACGACCACCTCGACGTCCGTCATCTCGATGACGCTCGGGGTCTTTATCCTCGGATTCTCCTCGATTTTCACCGGGCTCAACTTCATCGTCACCATCCACAAACTCCGCATGCCCGGCATGACGTGGTTCAAGATGCCGCTGATGGTCTGGGGCTTGTACGCGACCGCGATCATCCAGGTTTTGGCGACGCCCGTGCTGGCGATCACGCTTGTCCTGTTGATCATGGAGCGCGTACTGGGGATCGGCATTTTCGACCCGGCCATGGGCGGCGACCCGGTGCTGTTCCAGCACTTCTTCTGGTTCTATTCGCACCCGGCGGTTTATATCATGATCCTGCCCGGCATGGGCATCATCTCTGAAGTGATCGCCACCTTCTCGCACCGCAAGATTTTCGGCTACCGGCCGATCGCGTATTCATCGCTTGGCATCGCGTTCGTTAGTTTCCTGGTCTGGGGTCACCACATGTTTACGTCGGGCCAGTCCGAGATCGCGGCGATGATCTTCTCGTTTCTCACCTTTTTTGTCGGCATTCCGTCCGGTATCAAGGTGTTCAACTGGGTGGCCACCCTGTACAAGGGTTCGGTGAGTCTCGAAACGCCGATGATCTACGCGCTGATGTTCCTGTTTCTGTTTATGATCGGGGGCTTCACGGGTATCATGCTCGGCGCGCTGGCGCTCGACGTTCATCTGCACGACACCTATTTCGTCGTGGCACATTTCCATTATGTGATGATGGGCGGCACGGTCATGGCCTTTCTCGCCGGCCTCCATTACTGGTGGCCGAAAATGTTCGGCAAGATGTACAGTGAAGCGTGGGCGAAGATCGTGGCGATCATCGTTTTCGTGGGGTTCAACATGACCTTTTTCACCCAGTTCATTCTGGGCGCCAAGGGCATGCCTCGCCGGTATTACACGTACCTCGACCAGTACCAGCCGCTGCACGGGTTTTCATCCGTCGGCGCCTGGGTGCTCGGGTTGGGCTTTTTGATTATGGCGATCTACTTGATCGCGTCGTTTTTCAACAAGCGTCCGGTGGGCGCCAATCCGTGGGGCGGGCTGACCTATGAGTGGGAGACGAGCTCGCCGCCCCCGCAGCACAATTTCCTGACCGATCCGGTCCTGGCGCACGGCCCGTACGACTACGACAAGGTCAGCGTGGTCGGCGAGTATTACCGGAGCAGGGGAGACAAACCAACCGTGGCAGAGAAGGTCTGAACTATGTCCAGCACGCACGCCGGATCCCACCCGAAGTATCTGCAGCACCATTTCGGAACGGCCGTCCAGCAGGAAGAATCATCCAAGCTCGGCATGTGGGTCTTCCTGCTGACCGAGGTCCTGTTTTTCGGCGGTCTGTTCTGCGCCTACGCGGTTTTTAACGCCTGGTACCCGGAGACGTTCGTCAACGCCCACAAGTCGCTGTCGTGGCAGCTCGGCGCGGTCAATACCATCGTGCTTATCACCAGTTCGGTAACGATTGCACTCGCCATCCGCAGCATGCAGCTCGGACGGAAAAAGGCTACGTTCCGCCTGTTGCTCGCCACCGTACTGCTCGCCGCCGTGTTCCTGGTAGTCAAGTACTTCGAGTATTCGCACAAGATCCACCTCGGGCAGCTCCCCGGCAATCTGTATACCTATACCGGCATCGAGGGCACCAACCCCCACATCTTCTTCTCCGTCTATTTCATGCTGACCGGGTTGCACGGGGTGCATGTCGTGGCCGGTATCATCGCCATTAGCTGGATGATGTACCGGGTGAGCCGCGACGAGTTCTCGGCTGAATACTATACGCCCATAGAACTGACCGGGCTGTACTGGCACCTGGTTGACCTGGTCTGGATTTTCCTGTTCCCCATGTTGTACCTGATCGGATAGGACAAGGCGGTAATCATGTCGTCACACAGCGAAAAAAAGCACCATATCCTGCCGCTGAGCCTTTATTTGAACGTCGGGGCGGCGCTGCTGACACTAACGGTCCTGACAGTTGTCGTCGCGCGAATGGACCTCGGCGTGTTTAATACGATTCTCGCCATGGTCATCGCCGTCGCCAAGGCGTCGCTGGTCGCATTGTTCTTCATGCACCTGAAGTACGACAGCAAATTGTATTCGGTCGTCTTTGTAGGTTCACTTGCATTTCTCGGGCTGTTCATTATACTTTCCATGGCGGACACGGAGACCCGGGGAGAAATCGACCCGATTCGTGAGCGCCCGATTGTCGAGGAGGCCGTCATCTATCGCGACGGGTCGCGATCGATTGATGCCCCTGCCGCAGCAGGAGCTCTCGACGGGGTCGCCGCGGACAGTGCATCAGGGGTATCCGGCAGCACCTCCGCGCCATCGTCCGCGACAACACCGCCCGCCGGACACTGACGGTTGTCTGACCGCCCGTGACCGGGTGACGGGCAACCGTAACGCATAACAGGGCTCACCCCTGCGGCGTGGGCTTCCGGGCTGGGAAGGAACATCCGGTTATGAAGTCGTTTCGCTACTCGGCGCTGCTGTCTCTGGTCGCAACCTACATGCTGATCTTCATCGGCGGTCTGGTCAGAGTGTCCGGCGCCGGTCTGGGCTGTCCCGACTGGCCGAAATGTTTCGGACGATGGATTCCACCGACCTCCCTGAGCCAGCTTCCCCCGGAAATCGACCCCT
This sequence comes from Candidatus Zixiibacteriota bacterium, assembly GCA_034003725.1. NCBI lineage: Bacteria > Pseudomonadati > Candidatus Zixiibacteriota > Candidatus Zixiibacteriota bacterium. The sequence goes on along the minus strand of JAVEYB010000011.1, from coordinate 76,630 downwards.
CGCAGTTTAACATCACGCTCGCCTGGATCGAGTACGGCAATCGCCTCGTCGGCGTGACCGTGGGCTTGCTCATCGTGCTGACCGCCGTGCTGGCTATTCGCTATTATCGCTCCCAGCCGAGAATCCTGTGGCCCTCGCTGGCGACCGCCTTCCTCGTTGCTCTCCAGGGATGGCTCGGCGGCGTCGTCGTCACCAGCGAATTGCACCCGTATCTCGTTTCGGCACACCTGATTCTGGCAATCGCGACCGCTTTGCTCCTGCTGCATGTGCTCCTGCAGAGCTACTACGTCGAGTCCGAAGCGATGGTCTCCGAATTGACCTACCCGGTCTCCGCCCGCAACTGGATCGTCGGCCTCGGGATGATGACGTTGTTCCAGGTTATCCTGGGGACGCAGGTGCGGGGCAGACTCGAGGATATCTCCGCCGCGTACCCCCTGGCATCGGATCTCGAATGGCTCTCCCGGGTGGGGGCCGGCATGGACGCGCACCTGATCGTCGGCGTTCTCACCGCCCTCTTCGCGTTTTTCGTCGCCTACGGGCTGATCCGCCTGTCCGACAAATCGGCCGTCCTGGTGAAGCAGGCCGTGTGGCTGATGGTGGCGCTGGTCGCGCTGCAGCTGGTCGGCGGGATCGTGTTCATCTCGTTTGGTCTGCCGGCAATCGTCCAGCTTTTTCACCTCTGGCTGGCCACCATCTTCCTCGGCGTGCTGCTCGTCCTGTACTCGGTCGTGTCACACGCCCGGGAACTGCCCGCCCGATTCCAGAAGTCGGTCGGCAAGGTGATCGTCGCCGGTCTGGTGCTGGCCGCGATTCTGACCGCCAGCGGTTTTGCCGTTATCAAGGAAGCCGAACTGTCACGAAATGCCCTGCCGGTTCTGGGCAAACTGCCCGAGTTCACTCTGACGCAGGAAGACAGCCGCAACTACTCCCTGATCGACATGAAAGGGCAGGTCAGTCTGCTCATGTTTGAGTCGGCGACCTCTCCAAATTCGGTCGGCATGAAAGTCGCCTTTCGCGATGTCTACGATCGTTACGCGCACTCCGAACGTCTCGCGCTGGTGACCGTCCTGAAGCAGGTCGATACGAGTCCGGTCAGTCTCCCGGCGTATATCGATTCACTCGCTCTCACCGACAACCGCTGGCTGGTCGTGACCGGGCCGAAGGATACGACCGAGGTGCTCTATCGCGAGGTCTTTCGCCTGGCCGACCGTGACGATATCGCGGGGACCAACAGCTTCGTGCTCATCGACCGGATGGGGCGAATCCGCGGCTTTTATCGGTACGACTCCGACAGCGACCGGATCCGGCTCGACCGGGATATCGTAGCGCTGGCGAGGATCGCGCGGTGAGTCAGCCGTCCAGCGTTCTGCCCACCCTCAACGCCGTGCTCAATCTCACGGCAACCGTCCTGCTTCTGTTCGGCTACCTCAATATCCGCAAAGGACGGATCGCGGCCCACAAACGGTGCATGGTGTCGGCGCTGATTGTCTCGGCGGCCTTTCTCGTTTCGTACGTAATCTACCACTACACCGCGGGCTCGGTACCTTACCCTTACCACGACTGGACCCGGCCGCTCTACTTTGCAATTCTCATTCCTCACGTTATCCTCGCCGCTGTCATGGCGCCGTTCATCATCGTACTCGTGACACTTGCGATACGGGAGCAATTCGATCGGCACAAACGACTCGCGCGATGGGTGTGGCCCGTCTGGATGTTTGTCTCTGTCACGGGGGTCGTAATTTACCTGATGTTGTACCGCCTGTGAGCCGCCCGACAGCGAACCGGCCTGCACAGAATATGTGTTATGCCGTGTGCGGACAACACGCTGCGCCCCCGGTCCGAGCCGAAAACCCTTGCGGCGCCACTCGAACACATCCGGCATTAAAGTTGATATGTACGTCGGCAAACACAGCGATCCACACGTACGGGGAATTATGAACAACTTCGCTATTGTCTTGTGCCTCATAGTGTGCTCGGTAACCGGCGTACTTGCCCAGCCTCCGCAGCAGCCCGTGGAGTACGTCGTCGTCGAGGGCACCGTCACCGACAGTACAGACGCATCGCCGCTCGATCGAGTGACCGTCCGGGTCGAGGGGTCAGGCGTCTCGACGCTGACCAATTCCGAAGGGAAGTACCGGCTGCTTCTGGCTCCCGGAACCTGGAGACTTCATTTCAGTCATGTCGCCTTCAAACATCGAGCGATTCAAATCGTCGCGGACCGGGAAACCAATCTGCTCGACGTCACCCTGGAGCGGGCCGTGTACGAATTGCCGGGGGCCACGGTGTATTCGCGCCAATACGACGCCGCCCAGCGTATTATTCTGGAAGCGATCCGGCGAAAGAAGGACATTCTCAGTCAGCTTGCCGATTACCAGTATGACGCCTACACGAAGTTCATCGTTACCGACCTCGCCAAAGACGGAGCCGAGTCGATATTCCTGATCGCGGAATCACAGACGACGGCCTTCTGGGAACGTCCCGACAAGTACAAGGAGATCATCACCGCCCGACGCCAGTCGGGAAATATCGATGCCGAAAACAACCTCGTGACGGTCGGGCAGATCCTGAATTTCAACGCCAACCGTATCGAGATCGGCCGATTTTCAATCGTCACGCCCACCGCCACCGACGCGCTGTCGAGTTACAATTACTATCTGATCGACACCGTGTTCCTCGATAATCGTCCCGTCTTCCGTCTGGAGATCGAGCCCAAAAGCGTCGCCGAGCCCCTGTTCGTCGGAACCATCGACATCGCCGATTCCACCTTCGATGTGGTCGCGGTTGATGTCGGCGTGAACGACGCCGTCCGGCTGCCGTTCGTCGACAGCCTTCGCTACAGCCAGCGATTCGCCCACTTCAGTGACGGGTTCTGGATGCCGGTGGATATTCGTCTCACCGGACAGGTGCACCTCGGTATCAAGTTCCCCGGCATTCCAAAAGACCTCGGGTTCGCCCAATCGGCCTCTCTGTACAGCTACAGCTTCGAGCAGGGCCATGATAAGGATCGGTTCGACGAGTTCATCATCGAGGTGCAGGACGGCGCCGACGATATTGATAGCTCGACCTGGGCGGTTCGCCAGACGATTCCCCTGACAACCATAGAACTCGCAGCCTACCACCTGATAGATTCACTGGAGTCGCTGCCGCCCTCTCCCGGAGAGGTTGCGATGTCCGCCCTTCTTGCGAGCGTCTACCTTGCGACGGTCGGTTATCCGGACCTGTTCCATTTTAACCGGGTCGAAGGATACTACCTGGGCATCGGCGGGCGGGTCAGTCCCTTCTCGCCGGATCTGAACCTGCGGCTCAAGTCCGGCTACGCCTTCGATCGTGAGAAGTGGCAACACGAGTACGGCGCCGCTTACCGAGTGAGCCGAAGCCAACGCCTCTGGGTGGGCGGGTACTGGCGTGATGACATCGTCAAGCGGCCGACCATTGTCAGCGAGCTGACCTACAACCCGACCTTTGCGGCCCTGGGATGGAAACTCGATCCGTTCGATTATTACCACGAGCGCGGTTTTGAGCTCTATGCGGAAAGCAAACTTGTGAATTTCGTCGACGGCCGTCTCGGTTATATCGACGTGCGCCAGACCAGCGCGCCGCTGACGAACGATCATTCGATTTTCGAGGACTCCGATCCCATCATCCGCGACAACCCGGCCATTATCGACGGGCGGCTTCGGGCATTCAACGCTTCGCTCACCTATGACTCCCGACCTCTCATGCGAAGCAAGAACCGGGTGATTCGAATCGACGATATCGAACGCACCATGCTGACGGTCGGGATCGAGTATGCCTCGCCTGATCTGATCGATAACGACTTCGAATACCGGAGATATTTCGCCCGCCTGTTTCACCGGCAGCGGTCACTCGGTATGGGTGTAACGACACTTAACGCGTTTCTCGGCGCATCGGATGGTGATCTGCCGCCGCAGCGCTACTTCACGGTCGACCACGGCAACGGGATCTTGTACGGCAACGGTGAGTTCTCGACCTTGAACCAGAACAACTTTGCAGGCAATCGGGTCGCGGCCGTGTATCTCAACCATGATTTCGACCGCCTGCTCTTCCGGAAGAGCGGCTTACCGCTCATCAAAGATGTGCCTTTTACGTTGCAGGTGTTCAGTGGCGCCTTCTGGAGCGAGTTCCGGGATCACAAGACCGTTGCAGGCGATGAGCTCATCAACACAACCGCCGGCCCGTATGCCGAAGCCGGGTTCGGTCTGGGAAACCTGACGCCGCATCTCGCACCGTTCAATATGGGGGTCTTCTTCACCTGGCAGGTCTCGAAGTATGACACCGACACGTTCAACTGGATGATCGGGTTCGCGTTTTGAGCGGAGAAACAGAAAGCCGGGCGCCCGCGGCGCCCGGCCGATATCAAACGGCCGTGTCTGCCTGACCCTCGACCGCGAGGCTCGGCCGTACGGACCCTCGATTTGTCTATGAGCGGCTTGAGGTCTCCCGTTCGAGCGTCACATCCTCCGATGACTCAAAACCGGCCGATGGGAAGTTGTCCATCTCGGGCATGTTCACGGATTCCGGTCCGCGGCGAAGTTCGACCCGGCGCTTTCTCAGCGCGAAGTCGTTGATCGCGTTCTGCAGGTCGATGCCGTAGCGACCCGCAACTCTCACCCGTTCGAGATTCTGCTCGAGCGATTGCCGCAGTTCGTCTGAATCGTTGATGCGCAGGCGACGCAGGCGACGGATTCCATCGCGCTCGACACGGTTCATGACGAAGTCGACACTGTCGCTCATGAGCGACCCCGCCAGCGCCATGATAATGACGATAAAGTCAATCACGAACGCGAACAGCAGCGAGAACATGGTGAGGTGATCCATTTCCAGCAGGTCGCCCAGCACCAGCATCAGGGCGTGCTGGCTGCTGGCCGGGGTCTCGGGATAAAGAGCCGGAACGGGTGGATCCATAAGCAGCGGTTCGACCCCGCCCTGGATCATCGAAACCGAGGCGCGCGGAAAGGCAACCATGGCATCGGTCACGATCCGGGCCTGTTCGGCAACCGGATCGGCCGGGCTGAGCGACATCGCCAGCGAGTCCACGTGGCGGGCATACCCGCTGACAAATTCCACGTTGCGCTCGGCCGTGCGTTTCCATGTGGAAATGTAGTTGGCGATAATCCCCGCCCCGGCGCCCTGCCGGTAGTCGGTCCCCTGGTACGCCCGCCAGGAGTCCACGGTGCGTCGGGCGCCATCAATGACGTTCTGGACAACCGGATCGTTGGAACCCTCGTCAACCATGGTTGCCCACCCTTTGGTCTGCTCGATATCAAACAACTGGCCGAGTCGTTGAATCTGGTACTCCCCGCGCGCGAGCGCCTTCTTGGCTTCCGATGCATAGCTGCTGAGGACCGGTCGCGCGGCCTCGGCATACGCGCCACGGGCCCGCTCGGCGCGCGTATGTGCTTTCAGGCCGGAATTGAAATTGGCGTACGAAAAGAAGATCGAAAACGCCGCGGCGAGCGAAAAAACGACAAGGTACGGAATACGATTGCTTCTGACCTTCATGAGGTTCCAGGCGATACCCAGCATGGCCGACTGAAGACCAAGCGAGCCGATAAACGCCAGCGACGACGGCAGAATAATCGTCAGGCCGTAATACGTCGTAAAAAGGGACAGGACTGAAAGAAGAAATGTCCCGGTGTACACCATTGCCGCCGTGGGGCGAAACCCGGCTCGCAGGCGCGGGCGGTATTTCCGGACGAAGGCGACAAGATCGCGCAGGTCCATAGGGTGTTGATCCTCCTGGAAAGGTGTTTTTCTCAAGTATCGGCACACACGCCCGCACGGTTAACACCCGGTCGCACTCTCGATAGCCTGATCGACCACCGGGCGGAAGGGTGCCGATTCCAGTTCGGCGACTGTCCCCGGCCCACACCACCGGCGCGGCGGTGACCCACACGGCAGAATCCATTTCGGTAGTGGCCGAGTAAACGGACCTATCCGGATTCGATTACCTCCGGACCCACGCAAGGATATTGCCGGGCGCGTCACCGTGTGGTATCTTGGCCGCATGATAACCCGCACAATTCTAACCTTGCTTGCCGTTGTCTCAACCGGTCTGGCCCAGAGCACTCCCGAACGTGGTATTCGCGACAAAACGCCGACTACGATGGCGTTCACCAACGCACGGATAGTGATGTCGCCGGCACAGACGATCGAGAATGGCATTCTAGTCGTCACGGACGGCCGCATAGTTGCCGTCGGCGCCGCGGTTGCCGTTCCGCAGGGCGCCACCGTTGTCGACCTCGCCGGGAAATACATCTACCCGGCATTTGTTGACCCTGTCGCCGAATACGGCATACCCAGGGCTGAGCGACCGAAACGACGCTGGGGAGGGCCTCCCCAGTACGAAGCCGAACGGTCGGGAGCCGACGCGTGGAACGATGCACTTCACCCGGAACGAAACTGGGTGGACGAATTCAAGCCGGACCCCAAAGAGGCGGAGGAGCTGCTGTCGCTCGGCTTCGCTGCCGTTCAGTCCGCCGGCATGGACGGTATCTTCCGAGGACGGTCTGTCGTCGTAACCTTGGGAGAGGGTCTGCCCAACGATCTGGTGCTGCGGGCGTACGGGCGGCAATTCGGCTCGTTCGACAAGGGGTCATCGACACAGGAGTACCCAAGTTCGCTCATGGGGTCGATCGCCCTGATTCGCCAGTCGCTGTTGGATGCGGATTGGTATGACCGAGCCCACAGCGCCTTCAGCCGCAACCCCGCTCAAAAAGCGCCGGAGATTAACCGGGCGCTGGAAGCCCTGCAGGGCATTCGAACCGACGGCCTCGTGTTTGAAACAGCAGATGCGCTTTCGCTTCTCCGTGCGGACCGCATCGCCAAAGAGTTCTCGGTGCCGATGATTTATGTCGGCAGCGGCAATGAATACACGCACCTACCGTCACTCAAAGCGACCGGCGCCGACATAGTGTTGCCGCTGGCTTTCCCGGAAGCGCCCGCGGTGGGCTCGATCGGCGATGAACTCGATGTCACCCTCGGCGATCTCCGCCATTGGGAATGGGCGCCGTTCAACGCCTTCCTCGTCGATTCCGCAGGGATAGAGTTCGCTTTTACGACCTATCACCTGAAAAACAAAAAGGACTTCTGGAAGAACCTCCGTACCGCGGTGTCATGCGGTTTGCCCGTTCAGTCGGCGCTGGCTGCCCTGACGGTGGTGCCGGCACGCATCGCGGGAGTGGATGACCTGGTTGGGACACTCGACCGCAACAAGCTGGCCAACTTCATCGTGGTCGACCGCGATATTTTCGATAAGGATGCCCGGATCTTCTCCGTGTGGGTAACGGGTGTGAAACGATACGAAGCAATCAGCCTCGCCCAGGTCGACTTCCGAGGCACCTATACGATGCCCTTAGCCGAACGCTCCCTCACGTTGAAGCTGACAGGGGAGATCACCAGGGTCACCGGCTCGCTTGAAATCGACTCCGCGCTGTCGGTGCCGTTGGCCCCAGTCACGGTAGAACCCGACAGACTTCGTTTCTCCGCCGGTCTGGACACGCTCGGAGTGCCGGGGATCACGCGATTCGACGCACGGATGAGTGACGAAGGTCTCTCCGGCGTGTATCTGACGGCTGCCGGGGAGGACCGGCCGTGGACGGCGACGCGCGTTGAAGCCCCGGACAGCGCCGTCTCCAGAGACGACTCCGGGAATCCCCCTCCGGAGGATAAGAAACCGACCAGAATCTCGCGGCTCACGTCGCCCAATATCGCCTATGGTTATGACAGGCTCCCCGAGCAGCACACGGTGCTCGTCACCAATGCGACTATCTGGACCAGCGACGAGGCGGGAGTTCTGCAGGACGCGGACTTGTTGTGTGAAAACGGCAAAATCACGGCCATCGGCCGTGATCTGACCGCCCCTGTGGCGGCGGTCGTCATCGACGCTTCCGGCATGCACGTGACGCCCGGCATCATCGACGAGCATTCACATATCGCCATTGCGGGTGATGTCAACGAGGGAACGCACGCGGTGACGGCGGAAGTCCGAATCGCCGACGTGGTAGATCCCGGGGACATCAACATCTATCGGGCGCTGGCGGGCGGAACGACAATGGCGCAGCTGCTGCACGGGTCGGCGAATCCGATCGGCGGGCAGGCGCAGCTGGTCAAACTCCGCTGGAGCGCCGGACCGGAAGCCATGAAAATGGCGGTGGCCCCGCCCTCGATCAAGTTCGCGCTCGGCGAAAACGTCAAACAATCCAACTGGGGCGATCAAAACACGATCCGCTACCCGCAGACACGAATGGGCGTGGAGACGATCATCCACGACGCCTTCCAGGCGGCCCGCGAGTACGAACGCGCCCATGCGCAGTATAACTCGCTCGGCAAAAACGAGCGCGAACGCACGTGCCCGCCACGACGGGACCTGCAACTGGAGGCGCTCGCTGCCGTGATCAACTCCCGAATGGCCGTCCACTGCCACGCGTACGTGCAAAGCGAAATGCTCATGCTGATGCGGCTCGCCGAAGAATTCGGCTTCCGTCTGGCAACATTCGAGCACGTGCTCGAAGGTTACAAAGTAGCCGACGAGATGGCGGCGCACGGCGTGGGAGGCGGCTCGTTCTCCGATTGGTGGGCGTACAAATTCGAAGTCTACGATGCCATCCCGTACAGCCCGGCGCTGATGGCCGAACGCGGCGTGCTGGTATCGATCAACTCGGACAGCCCGGAAACCGGACGCCGTCTCAATCAGGAAGCAGCCAAGTCGATCATGTACGCGGGTATGGACCCCGAAGAGGCGCTGAGGATGGTCACCATCAATCCGGCCAAACAGCTGGGCGTCGATACATACGTCGGCTCGCTGGCGGTGGGCAAAGACGCCGATTTCGTGATTTGGTCGGATAACCCGCTGTCGATGTACGCGGTCGCACAGCAAACCTGGATCGACGGACGGAAGTACTTTGACATCGAGTACGACCGGACACTCCGTGAGCGTGTCGACACGGAGAAACGCGAACTCGTTCAAAAGATACTCACGTCGGAGACCACCGGCCCCGCCGAGGGCAAAAGCAAACCGGGTGGACGGCGACCCCGCGTATCGCAGTCGCCGTACGAAGCTGATGCACTCCACGGCGCCGGAACGGGAGGGTACCGCCATGAATAAGTCCGTGATCGTAAAATCGCTCATCGCGGCCGTCTGTCTCGCCGCCACCGTCGGTGCGCATGACTACGTTCCCGGCGGACCGCAAACTCAACCCATTCTGTTGAAGGGTGGAGACCTGTACACCGTTACGAACGGCGTATTAGCGACAACCGACCTGCTCTTCGAAAACGGGCGGATCACGCAGATCGGCGTGGATATCGCAGCTCCGGACAACACGATCGTCATCGACTGCAGCGGCAAACGGATCTATCCGGGATTGATCGATGCCGCAACATCGCTCGGACTGATCGAAATCGAAGCCGCGCGGGCGACCAATGACCAGGCCGAGCGCGAACGGATCGCTCCCGAGGTACTCGCCCAGACCGCCTACAACCCCGACTCGGAAATACTGCCCACGGTGCGGTCAAACGGGATTACGACCGCCCTCGTGGTTCCCGGCGGTTCGCTGATCCAGGGACGGTCCAGCCTTATGAATCTCGATGGCTGGACGCGCGAGGATGCCGCCGAGCTTCCGGTCGCGGCAGTGCATATCGCGTGGCCGCGCACGCGGATCGTCAACGCCTGGTGGATGCAGCAGTCGGCCGAAGAGCAGCAAAAAGAAAATGCAAAAAACCGCGCCGAGCTGGATGATGCGTTTGCCGACGCACGGGCCTACTACGACGCAAGGAAGGCCGATCCGTCGATACCGCGCGACCTCCGATGGGAAGCGATGATCCCGGTGTTTGACCGGCGACTGCCGGTAATCATTTTCGCCAACGACTACCGCCAGATCGAGCAGGCGGTGGCCTTTGCCGAGAAGTGGAAGCTTCGGTGCGTCATCGCAGGCGGCAACGAGGCGTTCCGCGCACTCGACCTGCTCAAGCAACACGACGTGCCCGTTATCATTCAGCGCGTGCTCGATCTTCCGCCCAAACAGGACGATGCGTACGACGCCGCGTTTACGCTGCCACGGCAGTTGCAGGAAGCCGGGGTGCCCTTCGCGATCGCCAGTTTCGCTTCCTGGGGATCCCGGAATCTCCCGTTTCAGGCCGGGATGGCGAAAGCATTCGGATTATCCGAGGCCGATGCGATCCGCTCGATAACACTGGGCCCGGCGCAGATACTCGGTGTCGATTCGGCGCTCGGTTCTCTCGAGGTCGGCAAAAAGGCCACCCTTATCGTTACGCGCGGTGATATTCTGGATATGATCTCGCACGGCGTCGAGATGATGTTCATCGAGGGACGCACGGTCGATTTGAACAACCGGCACAGGGAGCTGTACGAAAAATACCGGCAGAAGCGCTGGACATCTCCGGGAAAGTGATCCGAGGCGGGACGCCACCGTCGACGAAGATTCAGATCGGTACATTCGACCGGTAGTGCGGTCGGGCAGTCAGGCCCGGCCGCACGCGTTTTGGGTGTGCACCGGCGGGACAGCACGAATGCCCGGCCGGCTCCCTTTATTTCTCTTCGCTTCCTGCAACCGTTCCCGCGCTCCGCGTGTCTTACGTACGAAGGTATGAGACGAACAGACCAGCACAACGCGCACGACCTGTTCTGGCGGCTGCTGGAGCCCGAACACCGGCGCGCCGAGGCGTTTTGCCGACGGCTCGCCCGTGGCTCGGACGACGGCGACGACCTGTATCAGGAAGGTCTGCTGACGGCCCTGCGCAAGTTCGATTCGCTTCGCGACCCCGGCTCGTTCCGACCGTGGCTGTACCGGATCCTGGTGAATACCTACCGGAACCGGAACCGCACCCCCTGGTGGCGTCGCCGGGTGTCCCTGACCGGTCACGCAATCGAACCCTCTGCGGGCCCTGATCCTGCCGAGGCGCATGCCGCCCGCCGCTGGCTCCAGCGCGGTCTGGCTGTTCTCTCCGCCGAAGATAGAGCGCTGGTGTGCCTGTATGAACTCGAAGGATGGTCGGTTGCCGATCTGGCAGCGATGGCCGGCCGTCCCGAGGGCACCATCAAGGCACGGCTCGCCCGGTCCCGCGAGAAAATGCGCCGAGCGATCGAGCGCTGTCTGACTCAACCCGAACACCCTGTTACCGATGGAGCCGCGTATGCGTTACCCGGAAGCGAACGACCCCCCGAATGACGCCAGTCAATCCGAACGGATTCTCAGCGCGTCACTGAAGGCGGCGCGCACGGAATCAACGGGAGAGCCCACTCCCCTGGCCTTTCTGAAGGCTCGGATCGAGGCGCAGGCGGCCGGGCAGGAAGCGAAGGAGACTTCCATCATGACAACCGTATTCCGTACCATCCGTTCACACCCAAAAACCAGTGTCTCGCTGGCGGTGGCGATCTGCGCATTTCTGTTTGTTGCCCTCGTCCCATTTTCCTACAGCGTGGTTACCGGATACTCCGTCACCTACAGCGGCCTGTCGCCGGAGACCGTGACCATGGCAAACAACGTCACCAGGGCTGTCAGGGCTCTCGGCTATTCCGAGGCTTCTATGAACTTCAGCCAGACGGGAGAGACGTTCACCTATGGCCTGACGGGTCTTCCGGATCGAATGGCGGCCTCGGAAGTTGCCGTTCTGTTCCGGACAATCACCGGATCGGACGCAGAGCCGGCGATCGAACCGATCGTCGCCAACACCTCCGGTTCACTGTTGGCGCAGGTTCAGGAGCACTTCCGTCAGGTGACTATCACCGTAGGCCCAGGGCTGAGCGAGGCTGATATCGAAGCTGAGATTCGTGAACAGCTTGCCGCCCAGGGATTCGAATTGGATGGCCTCACCGTGACGCGTGACGGCGACCAGACCACTATCCAGATCGAGATGCAGTCAAGCGAGTGACCGACCCCGCCAAGCCTTGATCAGAGGCGCTCTGCGCCAAAAATGCGGAGCCGATTGCGATGACCGGCTCCGCATTTCTATGATAAACGACCCGCTCGCAAACCGCATAGCATCGTCGTGATTGGCGCTGTCAGAGACAGTCGGCCGGGGAGGCGCCTCCGAGGAAGAGGAAATTGACGAGGGCGAACAGGTCGGATAGATCCAGTTCACCGGCGATATCTCCAGGCGATAGTTTTCCGAAGATTCCAGCCACGCAAAAGTCGGCTGATTGTTCGATGTGAACTGACCGTTTTCGGGAGTGACCAATTGCGGCGTCGCCGGGGCGGGAATCTGTCCAGACGGCGCTGATCTTGTCATAACAGGCGCTCACCGCAATATGCTCGCCAAGTAAACCGGCGCGCGAATCGGCCGTTTGCGGATACAAGATTCCCCCTGAGACCGTGTCGGGGTCAAGCCACGCGAGGGGTTGCCCCGGTTCGCTGTTCTTCAAATAGTTCGGCGACATTGAGCTGAAGGTAATGCGATAGTTGCTGGCGAAGGTCTCGCCGCCGTCGACAGAGCGACCGACACCAATCTGGCGGTAGCCTAATCGAAAGTCCCGCCAATTTGCGACCACCACCGAACTGTCAACCGGAAACATAAACGATTGCTCCTCGTTGTTCAATTCCAGAAAAGCAGTGACCTGGATGGTGGTGGGCGGCGGATAACTGCTGGTTGCGTTCGCGGTGGCGACGCATCCACACAGTGCGGCAATGAAAAACCGAAAACAGGCGTGTCGCATGTGAGAGCTCCCTGTGCTTGGTCCTGTACTCTCAAGGGAATCCTGCACGGAGGTGTTGCTGGCTGACCGACAGCCCTCCGGTAATGCCGGATAACGGCCCTCCGTGGGCAATCCGTTCACCTCCGGGCTCGCTCAGACTGCAGCGTCACTCTCGCGACCGTTCCAGACAGCAGAAACCCTGTCTGGGGTTTGAGCACACAAGGAGGGGTTGACAGACAGGGTTTCCAGGGGGGAAATGATGTGAGCGAGGACAAGATACACCATTTTTCGGTTTTGTCAACGAAACATCCGGAAAGTTTTTCCCATTCACGGAGATTTCGTATCCTCTATTCACACGGATGCAGAATAACACTCCGCCCGGCCACTGAATACGATGGCATAGATCGATACAGTCGTCAATCTCAGAAAATAGTTGACCGCCACCGACATGCTCCGGAATTTGTCGGAACGCGCACGCCCCGGTCGACCGGATCGGGTGAGCGAAGGAGGGACCGCTGTGGACAATCAGACCTTACTCATCGCATCGTTCGTCGTGTACTCCCTGTTTTTCATCGGGGTGGGGCTGTATTCCACCAGGCTGCGCAAGAAAACCGAGGACGACTTTGTCCTGGCCAACCGCGAACTCGGCCCCTGGGCGGCCGCCCTTTCGGCGTCGGCATCGTCGGAATCCGGCTGGGTCATGCTGGGACTGGTGGGTGAGGCGTTTGCCACGGGCATGGCCGCCTTCTGGATCGTGCCCGGTATCGCCGCCGGATACCTGTTCAACTGGTTCGTTCTCGCCGAACGGCTGCGAAAGCATTCGCGTCAGACCGGCTCCGTCACCCTCACGCAGTTTCTCCTGCACCGCTTCGACGTACGCTCCGGCGCTATCCGATGGATATCGATCATTATCCTCGCCTATACCGTCACGGGCGGCTTCCGGGCAATCAGCTGGACCTCCCGTTCCGAAACTGCCGAACCGGCCACGCACCGGTAGTGTTGTACGGAAAACGGATCGGTCATTCTGCACCCGCGAGGACAATATGATTCGGAAGATATGCCTGATGTTGTGGTCTGTGGTCCTGTTCGCCGGCTGCTCGTCCGAAAGCACTACCGAGAACGGCACACACATCACAGCCGCCGTGCGGCTGGAACCCGCTTTCCCCAACCTGACGTTCGAGCAGCCTTTGGATCTGGCGTGGCCCGATGACGGTACGAACCGTCTCTTCGTCGTCGAGCAGCCCGGACGAATCTGGGTGATTGAAAACGACTCCGCAACGAACGTGCGAACGCTCTTTCTTGACATTACGTCGCGGGTCGACGATGCGGGCTGGGAGGAGGGGCTGCTGGGACTCGCGTTTCATCCCGAGTATGCCGCCAACGGTTATTTCTACGTGAACTATACTGCCGCCGGCCCGGACCGTACCGTGATCAGCCGCTTTTCGGTCAGCGCCTCCAATCCCGACAGCGCCGATGCCGCCAGCGAGTTTGAGATTCTCTCCTTTCGGCAACCCTATTCCAATCACAACGGCGGTTGCCTCAAGTTCGGGCCCGACGGATACCTCTACATCGGCGTCGGCGACGGCGGCAGCGCCGGGGACCCGCAGGACAACGGTCAGGACCGGCGAACCCTGCTTGGTAGCATTCTCCGCATCGATATCGACAACCCGTCAGGCGGAAAAGCGTACGGCATTCCTCGGGACAATCCGTATGCGGGAAATACCGAAGGCTTTGCCGAGGAAATCTATGCGTGGGGGCTGCGTAACCCCTGGAGGTTCTCGTTTGACCCGCCCACCGGGCAACTGTGGGCGGCCGATGTCGGGCAGAACCAGATCGAGGAAGTGGACCTTATCGTCGCCGGAGGCAACTACGGCTGGAACATCATGGAAGGATCCCGGTGCTACAATGCTCAAGAATGCGATACCGCCGGGCTGATCCTTCCGATAGCCGAATACTCCCACAACGAAGGCAAATCCATCACCGGCGGGTACGTGTATCGAGGGAACCTCGTTGGGTCGCTGGCAGGCATCTATATTTACGCGGACTTTCTCTCCGGGCGGATGTGGGGACTCTCCTACGAATCCGGGAACGCGAGCGTGACTCGATTGCTGGATTCCGGCCTGTCAATATCGTCGTTTGGAACCGACCAGAACAACGAGTTGTACGTTCTGGCATTCGACGGCAAACTCTATCGCTTCAAACCGCAGCCGGACTAGCCACCGGCAGCCCGCCGAACGCCGGCCCGCGCAGCTTACTTCAGATTGCCGTTGGTTTCGATCAGGCCGTCTTTGATGCGGATTATCCGCTGACCGTGTTTGGCGATATTGGCGTCGTGCGTGATGATGACGATTGTCTTCCCCGACTCGTGAAGTTCATCGAACAACCTGACGATCGCTTCCCCGGATTTAGAATCCAGATTCCCCGTCGGCTCGTCGGCGAGAATGATGTCCGGCTCGTTGGCAAGCGCACGGGCGATAGCCACCCGCTGCATCTCACCGCCCGACATCTCGGTCGGCCGGTTGCTGAGCTTGTCGGCGAGGCCGACACGAGACAGCAGCTCCACCACGCGCTCGCGACGTTTTCTTCCGCCCACTTTGGCGAAGAGCAGCGGGACTTCGACATTCTCGAACGCCGTTGCGTATGGCAACAGGTTGAAGGCCTGAAAAACAAACCCGACCGTGCGGTTGCGGATGTCGGCCAGCTGGTTCGCCGACATGGTATTGACCATCTGTCCCTCGAGACGGTACTCGCCGTCGGTCGGGACATCAAGACATCCCATAATGTTCATCAGCGTCGATTTGCCCGAACCCGATGGGCCGACCACGCCGACAAACTCGCCCCGCTTGATGTGACAGTCAACACCCTTGAGGGCCTCGAACGTCACCCGGCCCGTCTTGTATGCTTTGCGCACGCTGCGCATATCGATAATCGTCTCAGTCATGGTCTCATTTACCCCTGTGGCGTTTTCGACGTAACGGGTTGACATACTATTACTCATAACGAAGCGACTCCACCGGGTTCACCGACGCCGCTCGCATGGCGGGGAACAGGCCCGACAAAAGCCCCATAAGACCGAGTATCCCCACAACGATCAGGCCGATTTCGAACGATACGGTCGGCCGACCCATAAAATCTATCACATCGGCCGCCTCCGGACCGAGCGGCACGCGCTTGAAACCCTCCGTCAGCAGGTAGCTGATCGTCATGCCGACCGCTCCCCCGGTGAACGTAATCATCACGGCTTCAGTCAGGAATTGCGACAGGATGAGCTTCCTCTTGGCGCCGACCGCCATCTTGATGCCGATCTCGCGCGTGCGCTCTTTGATCGATACATACATGATATTGGCCACCCCGACGCCGGCGATGAGCAGCGTCAGCGATCCGATTATCCCAAGAAACATCTTGATGCCGATCATGATGTTTGCAAACTCCTGCTGTCCCGCAACCACGTCCCAGATAGAGAGCGCGCGATCGTCGGTCGGGTCGAACTTGTATTTGGCGCCGAGTATCTCGTAAAGTTTCTTCTCGATCGCCGGCATGTCGCCGGGATCGTGCGGCTGGTAGACGATATTGTCCAGCCACGGATCGCCGAAAATCGCCTTGAACGTGGTCGACGGCATCGCGAGCAAGTCTTCATCCATTCCTTCGTAGCTGCTCATCTGCATCTTCTCCGCCATGACCCCGATCACGGTGAACGGAATGGAGTTGACCAGTATCTGTTTGCCGATAGCGTCGCTCTCCCCGAACAACCGCTCCTTCAGATCCCAACCGAGGAACGCCACGCGACGACGTTTGTCCATGTCGATCTGATTGATCATGCGACCCCCGGACTGCGGGATATGAAAACGCATGTCTTCGTAACTCGGGTGGATTCCCGTGATGTGTTCGCTGACGATCATCTCGCCGTGACGGATCTGCACGCCCCACCGGTGATACTCTCCCGCAATCTGCTTGATCTCCGGGATACGAGCGGCAATGTACTCCGGGTCTTCAGCGACAAATCGGATCGGCCGACCCTTGCCCAGCCCCTTGAATGCTTTTGTCGTCTGACCGCCCCACAACACACCGATATTGTTGCCGAGACCGCGCTCGTTGAGCGCCATCTGCCGGTGCAGCCCCTCGCCGAACGCCAACAGCAACATGATCGACATCGTCCCCCAGGCGAGCGCCACCAGGGTCAGCGTGATGCGCTTCTTTTGCTTGCGGAAGTCGCGGACGAACAGGTTGTACATCATCGTGAAATTCATGCGCCACCTAGAAAAGCTTGAGAGCCTGTACCGGCTGGAGGTTCGCGGCGCGGCGGGCCGGGAAAATCCCCGCAAAAAAGCCCACCACTCCAAGCAGCAGGATCACCAGCACGCCGATGTTGAGATTAACCTGGGGAACGCCGATGAAATCCGTTAATCCGAAACTCGGAACAAGGGAGACCAGCAGCCACGCGAACAGAAACCCCAAAACGCCCCCGACCGCCGTAATCAACAGGGTCTCGAGCACGAACTGCAGCAGGATGTATCCCTTGCGGGCGCCCAGCGCCATCTTGATTCCGATCTCTTTCGTGCGCTCCTCCAGTACGACATTCATGATGTTCGATACGCCGATCCCGCCGGTGATGAGCGTGGAGATCCCGATACCGACCAGAAACCACTGGAAGGCTGTGAAGAATGTCTTGAGGAATTCGAATCCGCGCGTGGTATCCCAGACCGCGAGCGCCTCGCGGTCCTCGGGATCAAACTTGTACCGGGCGCCGAGTATGTCGTAGATCTCCTGCCGGGCCTGCGCCATGCTGTACTCTTTTTTGGCCTGGACCACGAAATTGCTCATCCAGCGCGCGGAGTACATCGTGCCGAATGTCGACGCCGGGATAAACGCCACCCGGCTGTCTCGACTGCCGTACGAGGAATTCTGCTTTTTGTCCTTCATGACCCCGATAACCGTAAACGGCATGCCGTTGATCTCGATCTGCTCGCCGACCGCCTCGTTCTGGCCGAACAGGTCCTCCTTCAGCAGATTGCCGATAAAAACGACCCGGCGCCGTTCCTTCAGGTCCATTTCATTAATAAATCGCGACCCGGCCTGCGGGATCAGGTTGCGCATATCGCCGAATTCGGGCCAGCATCCGACCAGCATGCGAAGGCTGGAGTTGCGGCCGCGCTTGATCGTCTGGTTCCAGCGGCGAAACTCCGGCGATATCCGGCCGATCGTCACCGACTTCTCCCTGATCAACGTAACGTCGTCCTCGGTCGGCTGGATATGCCGTCCCTTCGGCAACCCGCGAAACTCCTTGGCCGTAATGCCCGGCCAGAAAATGGCGATATTGTCGCCCATCCCCTTCTGACTCTTGAGCTGCGCGTCTCCGATCCCCTTGCCGAACGCGAACAGCAGGACGATCGAACACGTGCCCCAGAAAATGCCGAACATGGTCAGGGCGCTGCGAAGCTTCTGCCGACGAAGGTCGTTCCAGAATTGCTTGAGTGTGATAAGTGGCAACATAGCGGCTTCGATTCGGACTCGAGATTAATCCCAGGGCTTGATTTCTTTGGGCGGACGTTCCACCACCAGCTCGCCCTCGGAGAGTCCGGCAACGACCTGGATATTGATGCCGTCGGAAAGACCGGTCTCGATGTCCCGCTTTTCGATGTTGCCGAGCGTGTCGCGTACCTCCACCGACGGAACCGAGTCCGTGAACGCAACCAGCCGCTCCGGTACCAGAAGGATATCCTCGGCCTTGTTGATAATGACGTCGGCGTTGGCGCTGTAGCCGGCGCGAAGGAACCCGCGGCTGACTTCATCGAACACGATCTCCACGTCAAACAGCGTCGCGCCGTCGGCCTTGCGCGCTTTCGGCGAAATCTTCTCCAACACGCCCGTCAACTTCTCGTTTGGCAGGGCGCCGATCTCAACGTCAACCCTCATCCCCTCGCGCAGCTTGCCGACATCGATCTCGTCCACCGTACCCTTGAAAATGAGATCGTCCATCTTCGCCAGCGTCGCGAGCTCCGTTCCGGCCTGATACGACGTCAACGGGACGACGGGATCCCCCTCCTCAACCAGCAGCGACAACACCGTTCCGGTGATCGGAGACTTGATGATGTTGTCGATGGTGCGATCGGCGATTTCCGTACTGCCCGACTCGATCAGGGCGAGCTTTTCACGGGATAGTTTGAGTCGAAGTTCCGCGTCCTCGTAGGCAGCGAGGCTGGTTTCGAATTCCTGCTTCGAGATCAACTGTTTGTCGCGGAGCTGTGAAGCGCGGTCGTGCTCGCGGGCGGTCTGATCGAAAGCGACCTGGAACAGCTCCACTTCACGCTTGGCATTCGCATATTCCACCGGCGTCGGATCCGGCTTGACGTCGAACAGCGGATCCCCCACCTTGACCTGGTCGCCGATCTCGACATAGACGGTCCGGACTATTCCGGCCACCTTGGACTTCACCGCAATTTCGTACTCCGGCTCGATCTGCCCGATCGCGAGGGCCTTGTCTACGATCGACCCGCGGGTCACCTCGACCGTCTTGACTTCGTCCTCTTTCTTGGCCGACCCGTCATTGGCGAAAAACGCCACGGCCGCCACCACCACGACCAGTACAATAGCGATCAGAATGATTTTCTTCATGTAAGACTGCTCTCCCGACCAGTGTGAATCTGCTGTTTAAGACGAATCTGCTGTTGGCTACAGAAGTCTACGGGATGGACGAAGTTATTGTTTCACGCGATTCCTAAATAGATAGGAGATCGGTGAACAGGCATGACCGGCGCCGACGGCCACCTCCGAAGAGTCGAACCGAGCCGGTAACGCCTTAAAAAACGGAAGGTTATCGGGTGACGCGGCGGCCCTATTCGGTCACCGTGAAAGTGCCGCCGGCCTGCCGGATACCATTAATGATAATGTCGATCGCGTGCCCGCCCGGCCGATGCGTGCGGGTGGAACGATCGAGAAATGAATGCCTGGAACGCACCTCGATCGCCTCGCCCGGTTTGAGCGATTTCTCCGTCAGTTTGAACAGCTTCGGCGCTGTCTTGCCGTTGGCCTTCACGTAATGGACGGAATAGTCAATCGCCAGCTTCTGGCTTTTCGACCCGGCCGCCTTCACGACAAAACTGAATGCCATCTCCCCACCGACTTTCACCCGCTTCGGAGTAATCGTCAGGTTCCGCACCTCGACCTTCGGAGGATAACTGAATCCAAACACGGGGAAGACCTCCGGGTGTCCCCGTCTGATCAGCGAACGGCAGGCGTGTCGGACAATCCAGTTGGTGTCCTTGTGTTTGTCTTTTTGCCAGCGAAGCGCCGTTTTTATGACGAGATCCGGATGGTCCTTCGAAATGTCGTTGAGATTGTTGGCGACCGCTTTGCGCACGTACAGCGACGGGTCCGCTTTCAGCTTTTCCAGAAGCTCCAGTACGGGTCCGGGGTTCTTTCGAAATGCCGTGATATGTTCGGTCCAGACGCCGCGCGGTCGAGAGCCCTCGGCCGCCAGTCGCCGTACGTGCTCGTTCGTGTCGGCCGCCCAGTCGTGCAGCACGGGAAGCATCCTCTCCGTGTACCGATTCATGTAAGGACGAATCGCAAATTCGCAGGTGGAAAACGGGGTCAGCGCCTTCATCGCGGCCACGGACTCCTCGAAGTAGTCCAGTCCGAACTGCTCGACGTATGACGTCAGCGCCCAGTTTTGGAACGTGTCGACATGCGGCGCCGTCTTGACCAGCACACCCACCGCCCGGGCGTAGTCCTTCGGAAGGAAGTCCCGAAGGTGGCGCGCAATCGTGCGCGTGCGGTCTTTGAGTTCGCGACCGAGGTAATCGTCCCCGATTACCCGCAGGGCAAACCCCTCCGCGTCGAATCGCTTGTGTACCCGGGCGATTGCCAGCCCGAGCTCGACAACCGCCCGCTCACCCAGCGAGTCCTTCCACAGCCCGCCTTCGGGCCGGATCGCTTCGCCCGACGGCATCGTCTACTTCCCCGCCGCCAGCCGGACAAACTCGTCGACATCGGCAGTCGCGCGCCGTGCCGCGTCCGTCCAGAAGTCTTCCTTCGTCAAATCGACTCCGAGATGCTTCATGGCGACCTGCTCGGTCGTCATCGAACCGGTGTCGGCCAGCAGGGCGCGGTACTTGTCCGCGAACGCCGACCCTTCCTTTTTCGCCCGGTCGTAGACGCCGATCGCAAACAAAAATCCGAACGTATACGGGAAGTTGTAAAACGGCACGTCGCTGATGTAAAAGTGCAGCTTCGAGCACCAGAATAACGGATGGTATCCCGACTGATCCAGCATCGGACCAAACGCCTCCTTCTGCGCCGCGATCATCAACTCGCGAAGCCGCTCGGCGCCGACTATGCCGTTCCTGCGTTCGGCGTAATACGACGTCTCAAACAGGAAGCGGGTGCGGATGTCGCAGAAAAGCGTGTACGGTTGCTGCAGCTTCTGGTCGAGCAGCATCAGTTTCTCCTGCGGATCGTCGCATGCCTGCAGCGCCGCATCGGTAACCAGAAGCTCGGCGAATATCGACGCCGTCTCCGCAAGCGTCATCGGGTAGTCCTGCGCGAATATCGGCTTGTCTCTGAGCACCCAGCCGTGATAGGCGTGTCCAAGCTCGTGCGCCAGCGTCAGCAGGTTTTCATACGTGTTGGCGTAGGTCATGAATATCCGGGACTGCTTGAACGGACCGAACCGCGTGCAATAACCGCCGCCGGCCTTGCCGCCCCGATCCTCGGCCTCGATCCACCGCTTCTCCACCGCCATCTTCGCGAACTCGGCCATGTCCTTCGAGAAGTCTCGTTCGTTTTTGTAGATGAACTCCGCCGCCTGATCGTAGCTGTACAGCTTGTCGACCGCACCACACGGGGCAAACTGATCGTACCAGGCGTACTTCTCTATCCCGAGCAGCTTCTTCTTGGCATCGACATAGGGGATGAGACGGTCCTTTTCGCGCGCCACGACCGCCCACATGGCGTCGAGCGTGCGCTGCTTGATCCGCGCCATCTGCAGCGCCTCGTGCAGGTTGTTCTCCCAGCCGCGGTTTTTGTAGACCGACAGCCGGAACCCGCCGAGGGCGTTTAAGGTCATGGCCGCGAGCTCCTCGCGTGACTCCCACGCTGCGGTCAGTTTTGCGAATGCCTGCTTGCGAATGGCGCGGTCCGGATCGGCCATCTTCGTGGCAAGCTGCCCCAGTGAAATCGTCCGGGTCGAGCCGTTCTGCTCGAATTCGACCGACAAATCGCCGGCCATCTTGTCATACAGCTTGTTCCAGGCATGGTAGCCGTTCACCGCCAGTTCCAGCGCCAACGACTCCATCTCGGGCGACATCTTCTCTTTGGCCTGGTTGCGCATCTCGTCCAGATAAAAGCGCTGTTCTTTGAGCGCATCGGAACTGACCAGCTTCTCCCACGCGGCGTCAGACTGCTTGCCGGCCATGATCTGCAGAATCGTCTTGCACTTCTGCCACTCGGCGATCAGAGCGTCCGACTCCCCCTCGATCGCATGCGCCTTGCTGTCTTTGACGTTTTGTGACACGAGGCAGTGCGAAAATGATGAGATCAGGCCCAGGCGGTCTACAAGATCGGCCAGTGCCAGAATTGTCCTGCTCCACACCGGCGCCGTGCTGTCATCGAGCGTAACCGGAAGGTTCTTGATATCTTTCTCGAACGACATGAAGTCTTTTTTGACTTTGTCACGGTACGCCGCAAGCTCGGCCGATGACGAGCCGCCGGGGAAAATGCTGTCGAGATCCCAGGTCGGGGCGGGCGGCATTTGTGTGGTGGTAGTAGTCATTTACTGACTCCGCTTTCTTGGTGGTAGGTTATGGAACAGTGGCGCAAAATAGGCAAAAATCCGGTTTCAGGCAAGCCCGGACCGGCTATATTGTGACACTGCTAACAGCCTGCCTGCAAAGGGAATGGAACGTGACCCGACCCGAAAACGAAGATGCGCCGATCGACTATCCTATCGACGGTACGCTCGATCTGCACCAGTTTGCCCCCGACGAAACCCGCGAAGTAGTGACCGAATACATTCGGGTCTGCCGCGATCGGGGAATCCACCAACTCCGCATCGTACACGGCAAAGGCAAGGGCGTTCAGCGGCGAATCGTGCAGTCCCTTCTGGCCGAACATCCGGATGTCGTCTCATACCGGCATGAAGGCGGCTCCGGCGGCTCATGGGGAGCGACGGTCGTGGACCTGAAGCCTGCCGACTAGCCCGATCTTCCCCGTGAGCGCATCACCCACAACCAGAAACGCAAAAGGCCCCGGTTGCCCGGGGCCTTTCACTTGAAGGACGATGGCGTTACTTCAGCAAAACCATCTTCTTGGTGGCGCTGAATTCACCAGCCGTCAGACGATAGAAGTAGACACCTGAAGCGTATCTACCGGCATCCCACTCTATCTTGTGGTACCCGGCGTCAAGCTCATCGGAGAACTGCTCGACCTGCTGACCGAGAATGTTGTAAATGGTCAATCGGTACTCCGACTTCACCGGGAGAGAGAACTCGATTGTCGTGTTCGGGTTGAACGGATTCGGATAGTTCTGCGACAGAGAATAGGTTGTCGGCAGCACCTGCATATTCGCCGCCATCACTAAGCCATCATACGATCCGAGCTCGATTTCTTTGATCGACGTCTTCGTGCCGACCAGAAGCACTTCGCCGGTTTCCAGCGAGGCCGATGCGTCGTTCGTGAACACCAGCACCCGCGTGTACATGCCGTCGTAGTTGAACTCGATCTGCATGTCCGCCGCGTTCGGGTGTAACTCCGGCTCGACCTCGCCCTCGAGCACCACGTACATGGCGCCGATCCTGGCGCCCGCGTGCTCGATCGTCACCACGCCCTCGCGCAATGCGATATCAGCCTCGTACGCGGCGTCCGGATTCGGCTTCGGAACCGGCGATGCGTCGCCGACCACCACACGGATCAGGTAAACGAGGTCCGCGACCGTCAACGGCAGGCCGTCGACGTTAACGTCCGACGCCGCCGTCGCCGCCTCAACCGCCAGACCCGAACCGAACGCCGACGTTCCGTAGATGAAGTAGTTGGTGAACATCACCACGTCGGCGATCGTGTACGCCAGACCGTCAAGGTTGATATCGCCGCGATCGTCGATCTCGTCCGCGCAGATGATCTTGATCCCGCCGTTCGTGAAATCGACACAGCGAATCGGCCGCGGCTTGTCGGGACCCTGTCCCTCCAGACAGTAATCCGGAAGCCCCAGCGCACCCGGCAGACCGAAATTGTGGTTGGTGATGTTGTTATAACCCGGATCGAAAATGCTGCGGGCGACCCAGAGTGTGTCGCCGCCCCGTGACGAGAACGAGTTGTCCGCGCACGAGACCCAGAAGAAGTTCACCGGGATCCAGAGACACTCGAGCGTCCGGTCATTCGTGACCAGGAAATCTATCGACGCCAAAACGCCGACATCCGCGTCGAGATAACAGCCGGGATGATAGGCGCCGTTATTGGTCTCGGCAATCGCGACCAGCTGGATCAGCCCCGACGGACAGCCGCTGCCGCAGTTGCCGGACGCTCCGTGACGGTACTGGAAGTACTCCCAGCCGCAGTTGAGCGGCAGAGCGCCGAGGTGCGCAGCCGTCGCCGTCAGCGCGCTGGCATCGTACTGGATCAACAGGTCAAACCCGCCCAGTTCCTTGCCGGAACCGGTAAGCAGGATGTCGAGCGTGGTTACCTGCCCCTGGAACACGTTGGTTCGCTGTTCGATCTGGACATGGATGCACTCGTCGACCTGTACCTCGATCTCCACCGTGTCCGATGTCGAGTCGCCGCACATATCAAAGGCGGTGACGATAATCTCGTACGTGCCGGCGGTATCGGCGTCGAAACACAACTCCCCGGTAAACGGATCCCAGTCGCCGATCGGCGCGACACTGTAGCCGGCGAGATTGTCGTCGGCGTCGCTGATCTCGACATCGATACAGAGTTCACCGACCTGATCGAGATACGCCACAAAATCAGGCGGCAGCTCGATCACCGGCGGCTCGTTGAAGTCGATCGTGATGCGGAGCGTATCGCGGGATTCCAGCCCGCACGAATCCACGGCGGCGAAGATGGTCGTGTACTGGCGATCGTTGCCGTCGCCGTACGGGACCGTCACGCAGTACTGGCCGGTGACGGCGTTATAATGTCCCGCCCCCGAGGCGATCCACACCGAATCCAGATTGCCGTTTGGATCACTGGACACGATCGTCCGGCAGATCGTGCCGCCGTCGCAGGTGATTACCGTGCTGTCCGCACCCGCGCTGACGACCGGTCGGTTGTTGATGTCGATCGTCACGTGGAACGTGTCGGTGCACGTCGCGCCGCACTGGTCGATACACATGACCGCAACGGTGACACTCTGATCCCCGGACGGAGTAAAGACCCAGTTGCCGCCCACCAGTGAACCGGGACCGGAGACAATCTCGCAATGATCGAAATTGCCGTCCGGATCGGCCGCGCCCACCGGCAGCGATATCTGCGTCGGCGTGCACTGGAACACGCTTGTATCGGCCGGGACGCTGCACACCGGTCCGGCATTCAAGTCGATCGTTATCAGCACCGTATCCTGATCGCTCACGCCGCAGTCATCAACCGCTCTCAGGATGAACCGGTACACGCCGGCCGTATCCGGCGTGAAGCAGATCTGGCCGCTCGCGAACGTCCCCGGCCCGTCTGCCACATAGGCGCTGTCGAGGTTGGCGTCGGGATCGGTCGCTGTCGCGCTCCAGCAGACCTGGACCGGCGCGCACTGGAATATGGTCTGGTCGGCGCCCGCGCCTGCAACCGGCGGTCTGTTGATTCCGACCGTGACATTAATCGTATCGCTGTCGTTGTCGCCGCAGGCGTCCGTCACCTGTACGATGAAACGATAAACACCGGCGGTATCGGCGGCGAAACACAACTCGTTGGCTGCCGTGTCGAGCAAACCGGCGCCGGAAACCAGCGTCTCGAGCTCGACATTGTTGTCGCTGTCGGTGACCGTGTACGGCAGGCAGATCTGCTCGCTCGCGCACACGAACCGCGTGACATCCGGCCCCAGACTGACCACGGGGGCATCGTTCAGATCGACATTGTACGTCAGGGTGACCTGATCCGATGCTCCACAGGAATCACTGACCGTGGCCGTTACGGAGTAGCTGCCGCTGGCGGTGGCGCTGAAGCACCAGAGGCCAGCGGCCGACACTGAACCGTTCCCCGTTGTTTTGGTCCAGATGAGCGCCCCTCCGTCAGGGTCCACAGCAGTAAACTGGTAACAGATCTGTCCCGGATCGCACAGCGCCGTGTCCACCGGGCCGGCCGGATCGTCGGCGACCGGCGCGCCGTTCAACGTGATGTCGGCGACGATCAGGCAGGTATCGCTGCCGCATGCGGTCGCGGCAATCATGGTGATTTCGTAATGACCCGATGTATCCGCGTTGAAACAAACCGAACCGCCCGAGTACGTGGCAAACGGCGATACCGTCACCGTCGCGCCCCCTCCCATGACGCCGACCGGGATACACACCGATGATCCGGCGTCGCAGACAAACCGCACCACCGGGTCAGGACAGGCGATCTGCGGCGCCTGGCCGATATCGACATTGAACACCAGCTGACAGGTGTCCGCGCCGCAGCTGGACTCGGCTATCACGTCAATCACGTATGTGCCCGCCGTGTCGGCATAGAAGCACAGCTGGCCGCCGTCGTACACGCCCTGCGAGACCGTTACGCTCGCGTCGGACGGCGTGATGCTCATGCTCTGGCAGATCGAATCGGGGCCGCAAAGGAATACGTCTATAGGAGCAGCCGGACAACTTATGAGGGCAAACTGGCCGAACGAGACCGTAACCGTCACGGTGTCCGCGCCCGCCGCGCCGCAGGAATCAACCGCACTCACGATAATCTCGTACGCGCCGGCGGCGCCAGGCGTAAAGCAGATTTGGTTGGCCGAAGTGTCTATGGTGCCGTATCCCGAAGACATGCTCTCGATGATCAGCGACAGGCCGTCCGCGTCCGCAACCGTGTAATCCACGCAGATCTCCTCCGGCGTGCACTGGAAGACCGGGAAATCATCCGGGAGCGTCACCACCGGCGCGCTGTTGACCGCGACACTGACGACAACCGTATCGACCATCGCGGCGCCGCAGTCATCTTCGGCACGGAGGGTGAACGTAAACACCCCGGGACCGGCGGGGGTGAAGCAAATTGTCGAGCCGTCGTACGTGCCCGGTCCGTTGAACAGGCAATCACTCAGATTGCCGTCGACGTCACTGCACGACACCGGCCAGCACATTGGCTGTCCGATATCACAGAGGAACAACGTCTGGTCGGCCCCGGCATCGGCGACCGGCGTCGAATTGAGTCCAGCCGTTACGTTTATTGTATCCTGATCGAATTTGCCGCATTCGTCCTCGATACGAATGACAAACTCGAATACACCGGCGCCCGACGGCGTGAAACACACCTGCGAGTTGATCTCGTCAAGCGTGCCCGGTCCGGAAACCAGCGTGACCGTCGTCGGCCGAGGATCGTTGGGATCGTCGGCTATGTACGGCAGACACACCTCCTCCATCGAACAGAGGAAGAGACTCGTGTCGGCGCCGAATGCAATCGTCGGATCACCGTTGATCAGAAATTCCACCGCGAACTGCGACTGGCACTGCGCGCCGCACTCGTCGACACACGTCATCGTGACCGTGACGGTCTGGCTCGACGACGGTGTGTAGCACCAGGTGGAACCGACCAGCGTCCCCACATTCACCTGGCAATTATCGAGATTGCCGTCGACATCGGTCGAGAACGCGGGGAGGCACACCTGGGTCGGCGTGCACTGGAATATGGTTGTATCGTTGGGAATCTCGCACACGGGGGCCGAGTTTATCGTGACGTCGATCGTCACCGTGTCCCGATCGGTCCGCCCGCAGTTGTCGACCGCCTCGAGTACGAACTCGTACACGCCCGTACCGGACGGCGTGAAGCATATCTTGGCGCCGTCATACGTGCCGGGACCGCTGATCAGATTGCACTCAGCGAGGTCGGCCGGCCCGTTCGGATCGCTGCAACCCGCCGGCCAGCATATCTGCTGCGGCGCGCACTGGAACACCGCCTGGTCGGCGCCCGCATCGGCCACCGGCGCCGAATTAAGCGTGTAGTAGACTACGACTGTATCGTAATCAACCGATCCGCACGCGTCCGTCGCCTTGAGTACAAATTCGTAATCCCAGGTGCCGGTAGGTGTGAAACAAATGGTGGTGCCGTCGTAACCGGCCCCCGGGGGCCCGGTCACGAGCTCGCACGTCACCAGATTACCG
The DNA here is from genome assembly GCA_034003725.1 of Candidatus Zixiibacteriota bacterium. Taxonomy (NCBI): domain Bacteria; kingdom Pseudomonadati; phylum Candidatus Zixiibacteriota; species Candidatus Zixiibacteriota bacterium. Next base: position 48,685 of record JAVEYB010000011.1, on the reverse strand, counting down.
TCGGGATCAGTGCATGTCGCCGGCAGACAAATCTGGCCCACCGAGCACTGCCCGACCGTCTGGTCCGGACCCGCATTCGCCACCGGCGGACGATTGACCTGGATCGTTATCCGGAGGGTGTCGACATCCTGCAGGCCGCAGCTGTCCGTAGCGGTAATGACAAACTGATACGTTCCCGATGTCGCCGGCGTCACGCACACGGTCTGGGCCATTTCGTCGAGCGTGCCCGGACCGGACGTGAGTGCGACCGACGCCAGGTTGTTGTCGGGGTCGCTCACCGTATACGGGAAACACGCCTGCTGACCCGCGCACACAACCAGCGACTTGTCCGTACCCAGCGTGACCGTCGGCGGGCCATTGAGCGTCACCGTGTACGTCAGCGTGGTCGTATCCGCATCCCCGCACGGATCGCTTACGACCACCACCACCGTATAGGTGCCCGAGGCCGAGGCCGTGAAGCACCACTGGCCCGATGCGCTCACGGACCCGTCGCCCGACAGCTTGGCCCACGTCAGGGTCTGGCTGTCGGCGTCGGACGCCGCGAAATCATAACAAATGGCGTCCGGGGCGCACAGGAACGTGTCGACCGGCGTGGCCGGGTCGACCGCAACCGGCGCGCTGTTGACCGACACATCGACCAGCAACTCACACGTGTCGCTGCCGCACGGCGTCGCCGCCACCATCGTGAGCGTGTAGAGACCCGACGTATCCGCCGTGAAGCAAACATTCCCGCCGGAGTAGCTCCCGATCGGACTGACCGTCACATTCGTGTCGGCTCCCACGATACCCACCGGCACGCACACGCTGGCGCCGGCGTCACAGATAAACTGCGACGCCTGCGGCGGACAGGTGATCTGCGGCGACTCGCCGATCTCGACTTCAAATACCAGCTGACACGTGTCGGCGCCGCAGGCCTCCGTGGCGATGACCTGGACGATGTAAGTACCGGACGTATCCGCATAGATATCGAGCTTGTCGTTTTCGTACTTGCCACCCATGACCGTCACCGCAGCCGAAGCCGGTGTGATATCGAGCATGTAATGGATGGAATCGGGTCCGCACAAAAACACATCTATGGACCCGGTCGGGCAGCCTATGGCTGCGCTCACGCCAAACGCAACACTTACCTCAATAGTGTCACGATCAACTGCCCCACACGGGTCGGTCACACTCACTATGAATTCGTAGCTTCCGGACGACACCGGGGTAAAACAGATCTGGTTCGCCGCTGTGTCGAGCGTCCCAAAACCCGATACCATCGCCTCGATCAGCCCCGCCGCTCCCTGGGCGTCGTCAACGACATACGACAGGCAAATCGGCTGCGGCGCGCAGAGGCTCAGCGACGTATCCGGGCCGAGCGCGATCGATGGCGCTTCGTTCACCGTCACGTCGTACGTCAGCGTCGTCGTATCGGCCGCACCGCACGTATCGGCAACCACCGCCTGAGCCGTGTAGCTCCCGCTGCCGGCCGGCGTGAAGCACCACTCGCCCGATGCCGATAGCGCGCCGTCCCCCGACAACATCGTCCAGGCAAGCGGGCCGCCGTCGGCGTCGGTCGCAGTAAACTGGTAACATATTTCCTGCGGGTCGCACTGCGCGACATCAACCGGCGACGTCGGGTCGTCCGCCACCGGCGCGGCATTCATCGTGATCGTAAAACTCGCCGTGACCGTATCGGCAGCGCCGCATGAGTCGGCGACCACCGCCGACGCGTCAAACACGCCGCCCGTCGTCGGCGTGAAACAATACTCTCCCGCTGCGGAGATCGACCCCGGTCCGCTCAGCAGCGTCCAGGTCAACGAACCGCCGTTGGGATCGGTTGCGGTGAACGTCTGACAAACCTGCTGGGGACCGCACAAAAACAGGCTGACTCCCGCCGGCTGCGCCGCCACCGGCGACGCGTTGCGCGTCACGGAAACGACAACCGTATCCCGATCCGACACCCCGCACGAATCAACAGCACGAATGACGAAGGTGAACGTCCCCGACGAAGCGGGGGTGAAGCAGATCTGGTTGCCGGCCAGCGTGCCGGGTCCCTGGACAAGCTCCGTAATCTCGAGATTATTGTCGGGATCGGTAAAACCGACCGGCAAACAGATCTGTGCCGGCGCGCACTGGAACACCGATTGGTTGGGCCCCGCATCGGCCACGGGAGCCTCGTTGAGATTCACCGTCACGTACGCGATATCCTGCCCGATATTCCCGCACGCGTCCGTGGCCGTCACGATCACTTCGTAGACGCCCGCCGTGTCGGGTGTGAAGCAGATATCCGTTGCACTGGGCGATGCCGCGGTGCGGGCCGCAACGGCGTCAACTTCGAAACTGCCGCTGTTGTTCGATATCCGCACCCGGTCGAACGTGACCCCGTCCGGCAAATCGATCGTCAACCCGCCGGTGCCGGTACCTGCCGATGCGCCCGGGATCGGCCCGGTATACGTGTATACCGTCGTCCCGCCGTCGCGGAACCGGATCGTGCCGTTGCCGGCCGACGCCGTGTTGGTGAACAATATGAAATCCACTTCCGCGCCGTTACACGACGTGATATCCTGCCCGAATCCAATCGTGACATTGTTGCCCGAAGAAAAGTCAATCGACCCGTCCCCGGCCCCGCCATCCGGACCGCCCGGGCCCGGAAGCGTAAAGGTCAAATCGGTCGGCGCGCCCAGCAGGTTGTCCGATGAATTGTACAGGCCCGGCCCGACCGGGAACGAGCCGGTCGAATGGACGATCGTCGCAAACGCGAAATTCGGCAGCGAGAAACTCACCCCCGACTGCGAGTTGACCGGCCCCACGAAATCCGATGACTCCGTCAGAAGCGTCCCCGGCGCCCCGCCGCCAACCTGCGTAATCGTCGCCCCCAACTCCGTATATCGCATGATCTGATCGAAACTCAGGGCGTTGCCGCCGTAGCTGCCCAGACTGGTCGTCACCGACACCACATCACAGTCGGGATCCAGTATCGACAACGGAAGACATATGGTCTGCAGATCGCACCAGTCCACCGTCGTGTCGGGCACCGAAACCAGCGGCGAGGATCCGGCCGCCACCGTGATTGTCAGGGTGTCGACATCTATCGCACCAAGGATGTCTTCCACCTCGAAAATAAACTCGTACGTGCCGGGGCCGACCGGCAGAAAACAGTGCTGCGATGAAATCGACGACACCCCCGCTTCGGGCGTAAACACACCGTCGCCCGAAAGCATCGTCAGCCAGATCGAATCCCCCTGGCAGTTGTCGTCGTACGCGCCGACCGCAAAACAAATCGAGTCGCTCCCGCATTGTACGATCGTCGTGTCGCCCGGAAGCGTCAGGTACGGCACGTCGTTGGCGAACCGCACCTTGATAACCAGGTCCTGGTAGTCGGCGTCGCCGCCGTCAGGCAGATCCTCGAACGCGATCAGGTACTCGTGGGGATTGCCGGTCGCGAATATCCATGCGTGGTCGAAATCGTCTTCGTTGAAGTCCTGCTCCGTGAGCCACCGCGCGTTGTTGCCCGACAGATTCGGCCGCATCCAGAACCCCACCGCGTCGAACGAACCAACCGTAAACTGCACGGAATCACCCGGCACATTGGACGGTCCGAACAACTGGTAGAAGACCGATGTGTCCCCGGCCTCGTAGAAGCCCGATGTCGCGTAGACCGCCGAACCGGCCACTTCCAGCGTCAAGGTCGCGGTGTTCGTCCCCGGCTGACCGCACAAAACCTCTACCCCGAGTTCGTCGTCGTCAACGTCGATCTCGTACCCCAGCGAATCGAGCAGGAACTGCAGCGAGCGCTCCTGTGGAGCCTTGGTGAGTTTGTACGTAGCGAGTGAATCGGCCCACCACTCGTCGGCCTGAGCGGTGGCTGAAAGACACAGGGCGAATGTGAGCGCCATTGCCATGGCGCGCCCCACGCGAAGCTGCTTCATCTCCCGACCCCGTTAGTTAATGGTGCGATAAAACCTCAGTGCAGGTAACGAGGGTTCATGCGCCAATAACGAACGGGCACAGGTGTGGATTGTACCTTGAGGCACAGTCGAACAATAGGAAATGAAATGGAAGGATAACCTTGAGCAATCGTCCATCGGCGCGTTACCCTCTGAAAATTACCTTGAATGTCGTCCTGCCGGGCGGTGTGACAACCCGACAATCACACATTAGAGGATAGATGCGGAATTGTCAAGGGAAAAGATCGCGAAAGTGTAATCAGGACCGTCACTTATGACGATTTCGAATGACTGTTTATGGACTGTTTACACCTCGATCAGGATTCTAATTTCCTGATCGCCGCCAACTTAGACAAAAACTCCCGGGCCTCGCGCTTCGAAAGACCCTTTTCCACCAGCGTCTCTGCCGTGTCGGAAAATTTTTCCAGCAGGTGACCGATCACTCTGAGCTCCGGGCCGGAGAAGTACAGGGCGTTCAGCGCATAGTCCTCAAACGCCTCATACGCCATCGGACACACCGCACGCGTGATCTCGGCCATCACCGCCGCATACGCCCTGATCTCCTTCTGGGCGTGTGGATCGAGCCGTAACCGAAGGAAATGAAAGAGGTTATGCAGATCGATCTTCCAGTACCACTCGGTGTACAGCGAGAGGGGAAGATTGATCCGCGCCAGCTCCCGTGCGAGACCCTCGTCCACGAACTGAACGTACCGCTCATACAGAGCCTTCTGCGTGGACTCCGCATGCTCCCGGAACGCATCCTTGACCGCATCGGGCAGTTCTTTCTCCTCCTCGCGTCCCTGCTTGTTCACCGTGGACTGGTATTGGAGCGCGTCGGGCGGCGGAAGGTAGAATTCTTCTTTCATGACGGAATAGCGGCCGGAGTACTCGTTGACGTTGGCCGTGCGGTGACGGATCCACTGCCGGGCGACAAAAATCGGCAGCTTGACATGAAATTTCAACTCCACCATCTCGAACGGCGTGGTGTGGTGGTGGCGCATGAGATAGCGGATCAATCCCCGGTCCTCGGAGACCTTCTTGGTGCCTTTGCCGTAGGAGACGCGTGCGGCCTGGACGATCGACTCATCGGAACCCATGTAATCGATCAGTCGCACGAACCCGTGATCGAGGACGTCGAACTGCTTATCGAGAATGGCATCCGCTTCGGGGACAGACACATGCGCCATGCGGGGTAATTCCTTTGTGCTTCTGGTGTGGCTGAGAATATAGGGCGTGCGGAGGGGAGGGGCAAGGGGAGAAAGTGCTCAAAGAAGTGTTTGACATGTGTCAATCGAGTCAGTTTATCTAGGTTGTCTTCACAATTTCGAATAGGTATCATATATGTCAGTCTGGAAGAATGAAGCGGGGGAATGAACTATGTTCCATTGGACACACCCTTCTGTGAAGGAACTTGGCAAGTTGGGCGATCCTAGCGCTCTGGTAGAGGCCAAGGCACGATCACTTGTTCTAACAGCGATTCAAAAAGGGTGGACTGGACCACCCTATGATCCGTTTGAGTTGGCAGGAATCTTGGGAGTTACCTTGCGACCTTCCGAAGACGTCATGGATGCGTGTTTGATTTCGCTAGGCGAGAAAGGCGCTGAGATTCAATTCAATCCCAATAGACCCGCTTCGAGAATAAAATACTCGATCGCGCACGAACTGGCACATACTCTCTTCCCTGATTTTCGCGAGCACCGAAGGAATCGACTGCACAAAGAGGAAATGAGTGGAGATGACTGGCAACTGGAGATGCTCTGCAACATCGGAGCTGCGGAACTACTTATGCCGGTAGGCAGCTTCAGGAATCTCTTGGATAAGGATACTTCCATCGATAGTCTGCTAGATGTTCGACGTCGGTTCGATGTGTCGATGGAGTCGATCCTTCTCAGAGTTTCGAGAATAAGTCATGCTTCCTGTGCTGTATTCTGTGCCTCGCCGAGAATTCACAGTGAGAAGGGATACCGTTATGCTTTGGACTACTCGCGTCCGTCGAGGGCCTTCTCTTTATCGATTCCCCAGGGGCTTCAACTGCCTTCCAGTAGTATCGTTGCAGAGTGTACAGCCATTGGCTATACGGCGAAAGGAGACGAACGCTGGCTGAAGTCCGCACCTACTTTGCATGTGGAGTGCACGGCGATTCCGTCTTATCCCGGAGACTCTCTCCCAAGAGTCGTAGGAATCGTCTCTTCACCGTCTCAAAGGCCAAAAGCCTCTTGGGGTATCAACTACCTTGTGGGGAATGCACTCAAGCCGAGGGGACAAGGTGTTCGAGTAATCGCTCACGTTGTCAACGATAAGGCACTCAATTGGGGAGCGGGTTTTGGTCGCTCAATACAGCAGACATTTCCAGATGTCCACGCGTCTTTTCGAGACTGGGTGATGTCAAACAGGTCCGAACTGCAATTGGGGAACACAAGATTGACGAAGGTTAGTGATTCACTCCATGTGGCGCAGTTGATCGCTCAGAAGGGCTATGGCCCGGAACGTCGGACGCGTGTCCGATACGGAGCGCTCCTAAAATGCTTAGATAACTTGTCTGCATCAGCACTTAAATTGAGTGCGTCCGTACATATGCCGAGAATCGGGTGCGGTGAAGGTGGTGGAGACTGGCAGATCATCTCGGAACTGGTTGAAGAAGCCCTCTGCAAGAGAGGCATTTCCGTAACAATCTACGACTTGCCCGAAAGAACGCGGCCACGTCAGCCTACACAAGGAAGTCTATTTGGAGGATAGGGGGAGATAATGGTAGAGAAAGTGGTGCTGCTTTCGGGTCCTATCGCTTCAGGCAAAACCAGTCTAAGGCAGTCACTCAAGGAACGTTTTGACGTGTTTCCCGTGATCACGGGCGAAGGAATCCGGCAGCGATTTCCTAAGGCTAATCGCGTCCGTGAGGAGTATCAGAAGCTAGGAGATAGGCTCGACCGACGTAAGGGCGTAAATTGGGTGCTCGCCGATTTGGAGAAGGTTGAGAGAAATGCGCCGGACGGCTGCATTATCGTTGTGGATTCTGTGAGAATCCAGCGACAAATAGACGAGATTCGAAACGCCTACGGCAGGCGCGTTATACATATCCACCTTTCAGCCCCCAAAGAAGTCCTCGCTTCGAGGTATCAAACTCGGGCTTCCGCGCGTTATCGGGAAGTGCGGCACTACGACCAGCTACAAGCCAACAAGACAGAGCGAAACATAAGCAAGCTTGCCCAGAATGCAGACGTCGTGATTGACACGAACATGTGTAGTCCGGCCGATGTGTTCGTACGGGCCGCAGCCCACATTGGTTTCTACGGTCGAAATTTCCAACGTTCAGTAGACGTGCTCGTCGGCGGACAATATGGGAGTGAGGGCAAGGGACACATTGCACACTACCTAGCTCCCGAGTATCAGCTCCTAATACGCGTCGGTGGACCAAACGCGGGGCATACTGTGTACAGCCCGAGATATACGTTTCACTCGCTCCCGTCCGGTACCGGATGTTCACCATCTTCTCGTTTGTTGATCGGTCCGGGAGCAGTGGTTTTTGTTCCAACGTTGCTCAGGGAGATTGCTGATTGCCACGTCGACAAGAACCGACTGTCGATTGATCCACAGGTGATGTTGATTACGAACCAAGACATACGCAAGGAGTCGGTCCTGCGTGATACCATAGCCAGCACAGCTTCGGGAGCAGGCGCTGCTCAGGCTAGGAGAATCATGGGCCGATCCAAGAGTGTCAAATTGGCCAAAGACGAGAAGGCTCTGAGACCTTTCATCAAAGAGAGCTGCGCGGTTCTGGACGACGCCTACGCGAGGGGGGATAGTATTTTTCTTGAAGGCACCCAGGGGACAGGGTTGAGCCTATTTCACGGGCAATACCCTCATGTGACATCTCGCGATACTACAGTGACGGGCTGTCTGGCTGAATCAGGTATCTCTTCCAGTCGCGTGAGAAAGGTCGTCATGGTTTGTCGCAGCTACCCAATTCGTGTTCAGGACCCGGCTGCGGATGGCCTGACCTCGGGACCGATGAGCCGCGAAGTTACCTGGGCAACTGTCGCCGAAAGAAGCGGTATTCCTGAAGACGAACTGAAAAAAGCAGAAGTCACCTCAACTACTGGGAGGCAGAGGCGCGTTGCTGAGTTTGACTGGTATCTCTTGCGCAAAGCAGCATCGCTGAACGCGCCTACGGACATTGCCCTCACCTTTGTCGATTATTTGGCCGGTACGAACAAAAGGGCAAGGCGATTCGAACAGCTAAAATCTGATACCATCCGATTCATAGAGGAGATTGAGCGTGTCGCCTGTGCGCCAGTTACACTAATATCCACCAGATTCCACGAGAGGAGTATCATAGACAGACGTGCGTGGTAAGCCAGTAATGACGGTGGACGCTTTCGTGCAAGAGTTCCCTCGATTGTTCCATATGGCAGAGCTCTCTTCTTGGGACAACATTCGCGAGTACGGACTTCTTAGCACAACTGCGCTTTTGGACAAGTTTGAGATAGTAGGGAACCAACGCCACTCTATAGAGTCAAATCGTCGACCAGAATCGGTCAGAATCGAACATCCCGAGCTCGGTTACGCTGTCATTCGCGACCAGAAGCCTCTCAACGAGAAGAAGCTCTCTGCGAGTCTGACAGATATGAGTCCGCAGGAGTGGTATCGTCTGCTAAACGGCATGGTCTTCTTCTGGCCGTCAGCAGATAGACTTCAGCGCCTGCTTTCTGGAAGAGCCTATAAGAAGCGAGCGCATTGTGTCATTGTTGTGGATTCGCAGAAGCTAATAGAGAGGTACCAGGACAGCATCCGCCTTTCGAAGATCAACTCTGGTGCAATTCCCTACGGTCCAACTCCAAGGGGATCAACCACTTTTAGTACACTCTTCCAGTATCCGCATGTCTCACGCCGAAGAGATGGTTCCGTGAGGATACAGCTCGGAGAGGTAGCCGTCAAATACGGTGTATCGGACATACTGGATTTCGTCTTGGAGGTGCGCCGGGTGGTTCCGGGCAAACCCGAAGAACTCATCTTCAAACCATGAAAGCTGCTGGAGGGTGCCTCTGTACTGATGGCTGGCTTTGCCTCCAGTTCTTCCTCTTCACTTTCCCCACCAACTCGATGGAAAAAACGGAGCCGGCCCCTTTAGTACACAGAAGTAAACAAAGGAGCCTCCAGACATGCCGAAATCGCACCCGAACATCGACCGCTTTCCATCCCGTCGCGTTTCGCCAAAATCCTCCCTGTCAGCGCGCTACGTCCCCTCAGAAGGGGAGAAGAAAAAATGGGGGCCCCCTTAAAATGACAAAACGAACCTATTTCTCGATAACCGGCTCGCACACACACTTGTACAACGACTTTTTTGTTTTTGTGAGGTCCACAGCATGACAAACTAGCGCCACCGTGCGGTCCAACTCCGTCCCCGACCCGCAACCCGTTGCGTTTCGCCTCGTACTACCGTTTATTAGACCACCGTACGACGAAACATACTGTGTCCAAAGGGGATAAGATATGACCGCCCAAGACGCGTACAGAAACCTGATCAACCACTTCAAAGAAAACACCACCCTCGCCTCCGTCAACTCGGTCCTCGAATGGGATCAGGATACCTACATGCCAGGCGCCGGCGTCGACCATCGCTCGGAACAGATGTCGCTGATCGGTCGCATGGTCCACGAACGCGACACCGACCCGCGCATCAACGACTGGCTCTCGGCCTGCGAAAGCTCCGAGCTCGTCAAAAACCCGCTCTCGGTCGAGGCGGTCAACGTCCGCGAATGGCGGCGCATGTACGACCTCGAAACCAAACTGCCCTCCGAACTGGTCGAGGAAATCATCCGCACCACCACCAAAGCGCGGCAGGTGTGGATGGAGGCCCGCAAGAAATCCGACTTCGCCATGTTCGCTCCCTGGCTCGAGAAAAACGTCGAGTTGAACCTTCGCAAAGCCGACGCCCTCGGCTACGATGGCGAGCGCTACGACGCCCTCCTCGACGGCTTCGAGCCGCACGCCAAAACCGCCGAAGTTGTGAAAGTATTCGAAGGCCTCCGCAAGGACCTCGTCCCGCTAGTCGCGAAACTCAAGGATGCCCCGCGCCGCCCCGATATCGGCGTCATCAAGCGCCCGTACGACGTCAAAAAGCAGGCCATCTTCGCCGAGATGGTCTCGCAGCGAATCGGCTATGACTTCAACTCGGGTCGGCTCGATATCACGACCCACCCGTTCTGCGCCGGACTCGGCCCCAGCGATACCCGCATCTGCACCCGCTGGTATCCCGACGATCTCGCCGAAGGACTCACCGGCACGACGCACGAAACCGGCCACGCCCTCTACGACATGGGCCTCGACCGCGACCACTACGGTACGCCGATGGGAGACTCGGTCTCATCGGGGATTCACGAATCGCAGTCGCGGATGTGGGAAAACCAGGTCGGCCGCTCCCGGGGTTTCTGGGAATATTTCTTCCCGATCGCGAAAGGCGTCTTCCACGACGAAATGAGCGACGTCTCGCTCGATGACATGTATGCTGCCATGAACTACGTGACCCCGTCGTATATTCGCGTCGAAGCCGACGAAGCCACGTACAACCTGCACATCATGCTTCGGTTTGAACTCGAGGTCGCTCTGGTGCACGGCGAGTTGAAAGCGAAAGACGTCGCGGGTGAGTGGAACAAGCGGTTCAAAGACTACCTCGGTATCGAGGTCGACAGGGACTCCAACGGCTGCCTGCAGGATGTGCACTGGTCGGCCGGCTACATGGGCTATTTCCCGACCTATGCGCTGGGCAACCTCTACGCCGCGCAGTTCTACGCTGCGGCGAACAAGGCGATGCCCGGCCTGCAGGATGACTTCGCCCGTGGAGACTTCTCCGGGCTGCTGGAGTGGCTTCGGAAAAACATCCACCGGCAGGGACGCCGCTACCGCGCGACCGAACTGGTGAAGGAAGTGACCGGGCAGCCGCTGTCGCACCGGCCGCTGATCGACTACCTCTACGCGAAGTACGAACCGATCTACGGCATCACGCGGTGACGGCACGGCACGGCTCATACCGGGGTGGAAATCCCGGAAATACTGGCGGAACCCGGACGTTTTACGTACTTTGCACACTCACGTCAGGTCCGCAGATGCGCCCGCTGGGGCGAAGGAGATAGTCATGACACCACAGACTGCATACGACGAGCTTCTCAGGAAATGCAAAGAGATATCGACACTGGCGTCGACCGTGTCGGTTCTACACTGGGATCAGGAAACCTACATGCCGAAAAACGGCGTGGCGCACCGCTCCGAACAAATCGGTTTGATAGCGCGCATGTGCCACGAACAGTTTGTTAATCCCAGAATTGGCGAGTTGATCGCAACCGCCGAAAGCTCCGACCTCGTCAAAGACCCCGAGTCGGAAGCGGCCGCGAACCTCCGCGAGCTTCGCCACGAGTACGATAAACAGACCAAACTGCCCAATGACCTGGTGGAGGCGCTGGCCAAAACCACGGCGCAGGCCACTCCGGTGTGGGCCGAAGCCCGGAAGAAATCCGACTTTGCCATGTTCGTCCCCTGGCTCGAAAAGGTCCTCGATCTGATTCTGAAGAAGGCCGAGGCATTCGGGTATGAGGGAGAGCCGTACAACGCGTTGCTCGACGGATACGAGCCGGGTGCCACCGTCGCACAGGTGGAGTCGGCTTTTGCCGGGCTCCGCAAGGAGCTCGTACCGCTGGTGGGGGCGATCAAATCGGCGAAGAAGAAACCCGACGAATCGATCGTCCACCGGGCCTACGATGTCGACAAACAAAGAATCTTCGGAGAGTCCGTGGCTGCCGCCATGGGGTACGACTTCCAGGCCGGTCGCCTGGATATCACCACGCACCCGTTTTGTACCGGGATCGGCCCCGGCGACACCCGTATCCTGACCCGCTACAATCCCAACCGCCTGAACGACGCCCTGTTCGGCACCATGCATGAGGCCGGCCACGCCCTCTACGAGATGGGCCTCGAAAAGCAGAAGCACTTCGGTACCCCGATGGGCGAGTCCTGCTCGCTGGGTATACACGAGTCGCAATCGCGGATGTGGGAGAACCAGGTGGGACGCTCGAAAGCCTTCTGGGAGTACTTCCTGCCGCAGGCCAAACGGATCTTCAGGGATTCGCTGGCCGACGTTTCGCTCGACGATTTCTACGGGGCCGTGAACTTCGTGAAACCGTCGTACATACGCGTTGAGGCCGACGAAGCCACCTACAACCTGCACATCATGCTGCGGTTCGAACTGGAACGCGCCATGACGAAACGCGAGATCAGGCCAAAAGACATGAACGGGGAGTGGAACAAGCGGTTCAAGGAATACCTCGGTATCGAGGTCGACAAGGACGCCAACGGCTGCCTGCAGGACGTGCACTGGTCATCGGGACTGATCGGGTACTTCCCGACCTACGCCCTCGGCAATCTGTATTCCGCCCAGTTCTTCGCGAAGGCGAAAGCCGATATGCCGGGTCTCGAAGATGACTTCCGGCGGGGAGATTTCAGCAGACTGCTCGGCTGGTTGCGCAAAAACATTCACCGGCACGGCCAGCGATACCGGGCCAACGTGCTGTGCGAAAAAGTCACCGGCAAACCGCTCTCGCATGAGCCCCTCATGTCGTACATGAAAGCCAAGTACGGCGAGATTTACGGGCTCTGACCTTCGGGTCATCGGGCGTGAAAAAACCGGCTCAACGGAGCCGGTTTTTTTCCTTTATGCGGCTCCCGGAGTCCACGAGATGTGCCGATGACTACAGGCTGATAACGCCTTTGATAATCAGGTACGGAATGAGCACGTACAGGATCAGGTCGCGGACGAGGTAGAACAGGATGAACCCGACAACAAACTTCCAGCCCAGTTGCTTCACCTCCCGCCAGCTTCGGGGAAACTTCAGAAATCCCTTCCGCTTGCCGGCTGCGGGAGTCTGTGGGGTGGCCGCAACGGTCTCAGTCGGCTTGCCGCTGTCGGGCGATACGGAGTGGTCAAACGTCTGATCGGTCATGATTTCCTTCATTGTCGTTGTGCGCAGCGCGCTATTTGTGAAAGCGCCGATCGCCGCCGTCGGTTCCCGCCCGGTCGGTCGAAATATTAGTTTGCGCTCGTCTGTATGAGGGCCGTCATTTAGCACGACCAGCGCGTCCGACCTGTTTCAGGCGGGTCGGTGGAACAAGAGGCCGACGAGTACTTAGAGGCAGACTCCATTATGCGTATTGTTATAGTCGGCGGCGGCGTGGTCGGCTCGTCGCTGGCCGAGCACCTGCTGAAAGAGAAACATCAGCTGTCGGTAATCGAATTGAACGCCGACTTGTGCGAGTCAATCGCACAGAAGCTCGATGTGCAGATTATCCAGGGCTCGGGTTCCTCGCCCGAGATGCTTCGTCGGGCCGGCATCGACGAGGCCGATATGGTCCTGGCGGTAACGCCGATCGACGAAGTCAACATGGTTGTCTGTGCCCTGGCGTCGCAATACGAAGTGAAACGCCGCATCGCACGGCTTCGCTCTCCTGAGTTCATCAGTGCGCAATCAATAGTCGATCTCGGCCGGCTGGGCATTACTTCGGTGATCCATCCCGAACAGGTAATCGTCGATCAAGTCATGCAGTATGTCGAGACGCCCCATGCGATCGACGCGGCGAACTTCGAGGAGGGACGAATCCTGCTGCGCGGATACCGGCTCCGCGACAATATGAAGCTGGCGGGGAAGACTCCGATGGAGGTCAGGCAGGAAATCAGCCCGTCAGTGGTCCTCTTTGCCGCCATCAGCCGCGGCGGCAAGGGAATGATTCCGACCGGTAACACACGCTTCGAACCGGGAGACATCGTCTACACGCTGTTCCCTCGTGAGTCGCTCGACGTCTTTCTGGACCTGGTAGGGATCGAGCGAAAGAAGAACCGCAAGATTCTGGTGAGCGGGGATTCATTTGCATTCGAGCAAATGGGATGGGCGTTGAGCCGGGCGGAACACCACTCTACGCTGATAACCCCGAATTACAGCCTTGCCGAGACCATAGCCGGTCGGTACGACAAGATCAGCGTTATCCACGGGGATTGCACCAACGCCGATCTGCTGCGCGAACTTAACGTCAACTCGGCGTCCTTTTTCATATCCGTGTCCGACTCCTCGGACTACAATATCCTCTCGACATTGCTCGCCAAGGCGGAGGGGGCGCACGAGGTCGTGGCGACTTCGACCGAGACGAGGCACGACCGCCTGTTCAATTCGATCGGAATCGACCATGTCATCAATCCTCGTCTGACCGCAGCCCGGGCGATCCTCGATATCATCGCGCGTGGGCACATCGGGGCGGTAGTCGAGCTATCGAATATCGATATCGAGGCTGCGCGATATATCGTCGAACCGGAGAGCGAAATTGCCGGTCAGAAAGTCAAGCGCATCGCTCGGCAGTTCAAAGCGGGGGCGATCATCGGGATAATCGTCCGCGACGAGCGCATTGTTCTGCCCGACGGTGAGACGGAGATCCAGACGGGCGACCACATCATCGTTATCACGCACCACCGTCACCTGCCGACCTTCGCCAAATTGTTCAAGCCGCGCGGTTTGTTCGGGTAGGAGTTCCGATGCATAAAACCGCGATAGCGTTTTCAGTCGGCAAGCTCATGCAAATCATGGGGCTGGCGCTGCTGGCGCCGCTGGCGATCGGTGTGTACGATAATCGGGCCGGCGGCTGGTTCGCCGCAGCGGGCCACCCCGACGTATACGGGTTCGTTCTCGCGGTAGTGCTGCTGGTTGGTCTCGGCTCGATTGCCGTCCGTCTGTTCCGGGGAGGACGCAGTCTGCAGGGGATCAAGGAGGGCCTGGCGATCGTCTGTATCGGCTGGGTTATCCTGACACTTTTCAGTTGCCTCCCGATGTTCATCTGGCTGAAATTCGGCGGGGGCACGCCGTCGTATACCTGGTTTGCCGCCTTTACAGACGCTTATTTCGAGATAATGTCCGGATTCACTACCACCGGGGCGACCATACTGGCGGATATCGAAGCTGCCCCCCGCAGTATTCTCTTTCTAAGGGCACTCACGCAATGGCTCGGCGGCATGGGGATAATCACCCTGGCTATCGTGGTCTTCCCGGGTCTGGGTGTGACGGCTTACCAGATGTTCAAAAGCGAAGTTCCCGGTCCCAGCAAGGATAAGTTGTCGCCTCGTCTCTCGCAAACGACCACGATCCTCTGGAGTGTTTACGGCCTGTTGACCGGTATTCTGACAGCGGCGCTCTGGCTGGGAGGGATGTCGCTGTTCGAGGCCGTTTGCCACGCGTTTGCGACGCTTGCTACCGGCGGTTTTTCCACCCAGAATTCATCTATCGCCGCCTACGATTCCGATTTTATACGGTGGGTGATCATTGTCTTCATGTGGCTTGGGGGCGTCAATTTCCTTCTGCATTATCGAGCGCTCCGGGGCAAGCTTGGCCCGGTGTTCCGCGACCCGGAGTTCAAGTTCTACAACGGGGTGATTATCGCGGCCGTCATCGTGGGCACGGCGCTGTTGTACCTGAAGGGGCTCGCGCCGCTTGATGACGCCATGCGATCGTGGCGGCACAGCCAGCCGTCGGAAGCTTCCTTTGCGGCCCATTATGCCCAGCAAGCCGACTATGTCACGTCTCTGTATCGCTGTTTTCGCATGGCGGCATTCCAAACGGTTTCGATCGTGACGACGACCGGTTTCGTCACCGCTGACTTCGACCTGTGGCCCGACTTTCTCCGCTTCTCGCTTCTCTTGCTCATGTTTTTCGGGGGCTGCGCGGGATCGACCGCAGGCGGCATGAAAATGGTACGAATCATGATTGCCGCCAAGGCGAGTTACAATGCCATCCGGAAACGGACTCAGCCGCGACTGGTGATGCCGGTGAAGGTCGGCAAGCAGGTGGTGGACGAGGCTCAGGTCAACAGCGTCCTTGCCTTTTTTGCGCTTTTTACCAGCCTCTTCGTGCTGACTGCCCTTCTCATGACGCTTTTCGTTCCTGATTTTGTCACAGCCATTTCCGTATCAATCGCGACGATCGGAAATGTCGGACCGGGTCTCGCCGGGATCGGGGTCATCGAGCATTACGGCTGGATTCCGGTACCGGGGAAGTGGATCCTGGTCGCATCCATGCTCCTCGGAAGGCTTGAGATCTTCACTGTTCTGGTGTGTCTGCGCCCGTCTGTCTGGCGGAAGTAGCTCTGGAGACCCCGAGTCGGAGTGCGTCGCTACGGAACCATATCACCGAATATCCGTTAGCAAAATAGTGACCGTCCGGCAGTGGCCTGCGTATAACCTCGTGAAACCGGATTGTGTACGCCCATGAGCAGAGTCCTTTACTTCGGCATATTTCTCACCCTCGTCATCGGCTTTTTCGGGTTACTCGATATGCTATTGCTCCGGCTGCTTAACCGGGAGTGGTGGGCATATCGCTGGATCAGACGTCTGGCCTGGTCCCTGCCCGTTACGGGGATCGTTCTACTGCTGTTCTGGGGCGCTGCAGAGTGGGCAGGTATCGATCGTCTCTCCTACGCCTTCGCCCTTTTCACGTCACTCGTGTTTGTTCTCGAGGTGGGTATGGTTCTGGCGCTCTTCGTCTCGGGCGTCGTGTTTTTGACTGCCCGGCTGATCAGGTACATTCGTCGTCTGCTGCACCCGCGCGACGAACCGCCCCAGCCTGAGCGTCGCCTGCTACTCAAGCGCGCCGCCGCTGCAGCCCCCGTGATTGTCGCGTCGATGGGGGTCTCCGGGATGGCTCGGTCGTTCAGCGGCGTGAACGTGGAACTCCAACGATTTCGCTTTTCGTCGCTGCCGACGGAGCTGGAAGGCTTCCGGATCCTGCATCTGTCGGATCTTCATCTCAGGGAGTACGTCACGGTGGCCGATCTGGAGGACGTCCTGACGAAAGCAGAGTCACTTCGTCCGGACCTGGTGCTGGTGACGGGCGATGTGGCCGATGATCTGCGGCAGCTCCCAGACGCCCTGCGCCTTATCGACGAGCTTCGCGCTCCGTACGGGGCGTTTGCGTCGCTCGGTAATCACGAGTACTTCCGGGGCGTCGACGCCGTGCGGCGCATCCACGACGCCTCAACCGTTCCTCTGCTGGTCGATCGCGCCGTGACGATTGCCACGGGTACGGCCAGCCTGCGGGTAGCGGGGATCGACGACCCGCGTCGCATGGGAACGAAACAAACAACCTTCTTCGAGCGCGCCATCGACACAACTCTGGAGCGCTCCTCGGGGCAGGCGTTCACCGTTCTGATGAGTCATCGCCCCGACGCGTTCGACCACGCGGCCCGGCGCGGGATAGAATTGACTCTGGCCGGTCACACTCATGGGGGGCAGATCGGACTGTTTGGTCGATCGCTGTTCGAGCCCTACTGGCCCGACCGGTATCTCTGGGGGCACTATCGCAAGAACGGTTCTCAGTTGTATACGTCGTCCGGTGTGGGACACTGGTTCCCCTTTCGACTGGGGTGTCCACCGGAGGCGCCGGTGATCGAACTGACCCGCGCGTGATGATTCCGACGCGCGCCGGGCTCGGAATGGGGTCACGTGTGCGGTGAAACGCAGTCAACTTTTTTCTTCCCCCCTCATATTTTTCCTTGCAAAAATTTTTAGCACTATGGTACTTTTCGCTTGGATGTTACCGAGACAACCGCGACAACCAGTGCAGTCGGTACCGTCCGTCGGTGAGGAAGCAACACTGACGCAATGTTCATAAGCAACCCTCAATGCTGAAGGAGCAACACATGGCAGTCGCAAAGAAGAAAACCGCAAAGAAGCCGGCGAAGAAAGTCGCGAAGAAGGCAACGAAGAAGAAAGCGACGAAGAAGGCCACGAAGAAGAAAGTCGCGAAGAAGGCGACGAAGAAGCCGGCGAAGAAGAAAACCGCAAAGAAGAAAGCGACTAAGAAGCCGGCGAAGAAGAAAACCGCCAAAAAGAAAACAGCCAAAAAGAAAGCCGCTAAGAAGGCGCCGAAGAAAAAAGCCGCTAAGCGGAAACCGAATCCTGCCTTCATGCGCCCGATGGAACTCTCGACCGACCTGAGTGCTGTGGTCGGCGGGAAGGCCATGCCGCGTACTGAGGTGACCAAGAAGCTCTGGGCCTACATCAAGAAGAACGGCCTGCAGGATTCGGTTAACAAGCGGATGATCAACGCCGACGACAAGCTCAAAGCGGTCTTCGGCGGCAAGAAGAAGGTCTCCATGTTCGAGATGACCAAGCTGGTCAGCAAGCACATGAAGTAGTCCTTCCAGACGTCAGTGACTTCTCGACGGGCCGCTCTTTCGGGCGGCCCGTTTTCTATTGCTTTGCGTCCACTCGCCCGGGCCATATATTCGCCGAAAGACGCGCGCGTGCGCTCCAGGAGGTGTATTGATGATCCGTTGGCGATCCCTCGTCCCTATGGCCATGGCCGGTGTCCTGGCCCCTATGTGTCTCTGCACGACAGTCCTCACGGCCCCTCCGCCGACTCCAGTTGATACGGTGACGGACACCCTCTTCGGCGTCGCTGTCGCCGATCCCTATCGGTGGCTCGAGGACGGCGGTGATCCCCAGGTTCATGCCTGGACCGAAGCCCAGTATCGGCACTTCAGAGACTATGTGGACTCGTATCCGGGCCGCGAGACTCTGGAAGGGGAGATCCGCGACCTGATGCATGTCGGCGCCATCACCCCGCCTCAACCCTGCGGGGATATGTACTTCTGGACCGAACGTGAGGCCGGTCAGGACCATGCGGTGCTGTACATGAAGCGCGGCCCGGCCGGGTCGCGGGAAAAGCTCATGGATCCGAACGCCATCACGGGCGACAACACGGTAGCGCTCGACTGGTATTTTGTCTCACCCGACGGCGCGCTGATCGCCTATGGTCTATCATCATCCGGGTCGGAACTCTCGACACTGTACGTATTGGAAACGAAGTCCCTGACGTTGCTGCCCGATTCCATTCCCTTCACCCGGGCGGCTGCACTCGCGTGGGAAGCCGACAATGCCGGCTTTTACTACACCCGATTCCCCGAACCCGGGACGGTGCCGTCCGGCGATGAGAATTACTATCGTCGCGTCTACTACCACGAACTCGGCTCGGACTGGCGGAATGACCCACTCGTGTTTGGCGATCAATTGACCAAGACGGACTGGCCGTGGGTGACGATGTCGCCAAACGGCGACCATGTGTTTTTTGGCGCGTATACCGGTTCCCGACAAACGGATCTTTATTACCGGGACGAGAACGGCATCCGACTGCTGACCGAAGACGCCGATGCGTATTTCGAGATTATTCCCGATGACGGTCGTTTCTTCGTATTGACTGATCTTGATGCACCGGGTAACCGGGTGCTTTCCGGCTCCTATGATCATCCCGAACGGACGGCGTGGGCGGAGATCATTCCGGAAGAGAACCGGACGATCCAGTCGGTGCAGGTTATCGCCCATCGTCTGGTGGTCCACTCACTTGAGAACGCTGCCGGCCGGCTCGACATCTATTCGTATGATGGTATTCTGGAGGAGAGCATTACTCTTCCAACATTGGGCTCAGTCACATCGATATACGGCGAGCCTGGCGGCTCCGAGATGTTTTTTCTGTTCGAATCGTTCAACTTTCCACCCACCGTGTTTCGCTACGAGTTTGCCGCCAAACTGCTGAGCCTCTACGATCGGCTCGATATCGACATCGATTTGAGCGATATCGACGTTCGGATGGTCTGGTACGAGTCACTCGATAAGACGCCAATCTCCATGTTTCTGGTTGGGCGGCGTGATGCGCCGCGCGACAGCGCCAATCCGGTCCTCCTCTACGGATACGGCGGCTTCAACGTTTCCCAGAAACCGTATTTCTCCAAGACTCTCTCCCTGTGGTTCAAACGCGGCGGACTGTTTGCATACCCCCACCTCCGTGGCGGGGGTGAGTATGGAGAACGATGGCACCGGGCCGGAATGCTCGAGCAAAAGCAAAACACGTTCGACGATTTCATCGCGGCCGCCGAGTATCTGTTCCGCGAGGGGTTGACATCACCGGAGCGCCTCGCGATCGAGGGCGGATCCAATGGCGGTCTGCTGATCGGGGCGGTGATTACGCAGCGCCCCGATTTGTGCCGCGCCGCGATCTGCGGCGTGCCGCTGCTGGACATGCTCCGCTACCACCTGTTTCTTATCGCGCGGCTCTGGGTGCCGGAGTACGGTTCGGCCGAGGACTCCGCGCAATTCGCCTTCCTCCATCGCTATTCGCCGTATCATCACATCAGACCGGGGGAGAACTACCCCGCGCTCCTGCTCACGGCCGCCGAATCGGACTCCCGGGTTGACCCGCTGCACGCGCGGAAATTTGCAGCGAGGATGCAGGCGGCAGTCGGTCCGGACACGCCCGTGCTTCTGAGGATTGAGTCTAAAGCGGGTCACGGGCAGGGAAAGCCGATCAGTCGGCAGATAGAGGAAACCGTCGATGAATGGTGCTTTCTGTTTAAGGCGCTTGGACTTTCGCTAGACGCGTCAAACTGAACCCGGTGCCGGGCGACGCCTGTGAACGGCAGGCCGAGTCCGTTTTCGGTTGTGTTTCGGGGGAGGTCTAGTATATTGGCGCACCTGTGAAATGGTTCACAATGGCCGATTGTACTAGCGAGGTGAATTGTGGCGATCGTTCGACCGTTCCGTGGCCTGCGGCCGACCCCAGACAGGGCCGCGAAGGTGGCTTGCCCCCCTTACGATGTGCTCAGCAGCGAAGAAGCCCGGGCCATGGCCGAGGGAAACCCCATCACGTTTCTGCGCGTCGACAAGGCAGAACTTGAGTTTCCACCCGATTTTGATCCGTACTCCCGGGACGTGTACAAACGCGGACGAGACAACCTGTTCAAGTTGTTCCGTGAGGGTGTGCTGATTCAGGACCCGACACCGTGCTTCTATATCTACCGGCTGAGCTGGCAGGGGCGAAGCCAGACGGGACTTGCCGCCTTGTCCTCAGTCGATGAGTACGACCGGGGATTGATCAGGAAACACGAGCATATCCGCCCGGAGAAGATGGTCGACCGCGCCAACCATATCATGACACTTGAGGCGCAGGTCGGGCTGGTGTTCTCCACCTACAAGGCGTCCGCCGCGACTTCGGCGGCGATCAAAAAGGTTACGTCGACACCTCCCGTTGTCGATTTTGAGACGCCCGGCAGCGTTCGTCAGGAGTTGTGGGTGGTCAGCCGTGAAGACGATATCACCATGCTTGTCGATGCGTTCGCGAAGCTGCCGGTGCTCTATATCGCGGACGGACACCATCGCTCGGCCGCCGCGTCGGAGGTCTGCCGTCGCATGCGTGAAAAGACCCCGGGCTACACCGGCAACGAGCCGTTCAATTTCTTTCTGAATGTTCTGTTCCCGGCTGAGGAACTCCGCATCCTGCCGTACAATCGGGTCGTGAAGGATCTCAACGGACACACGCTCGAAACGTTGCTGGAACAGGCCTCGGCGAAGTTCGAGGTCAGCCGGCACGGGGGAGAGATCGCCCCGCAGCGTGCCCATGAATTCGGGCTCTACAGTGGCGGGTCCTGGTATCTGCTGAGGGCCAGAAACGGGAGTTTCGATGCAGCCAGTCCCACGAAGTCGATCGATGCGTCGGTACTGGCGGACAACTTCCTCGCGCCGCTGCTGGGGATTACGGACCCAAAGACCGACAAGCGGATTGACTTCGTCGGCGGCATCCGGGGTACTGGAGAGCTGGTGAGGCTGGTGGATTCAGGCAAGTACAAGGCCGCATTCTCACTATATCCGACCTCTGTTCAACAATTACTGGCTGTGGCCGATGCCGGCGAAGTAATGCCGCCCAAGTCGACCTGGTTCGAGCCGAAATTGTTCAGCGGCTTGGTCGTGAGTCTGCTAACTGATTAACCGAGTGGAGATGGTGACATGTTAATTTTGATTTCCGATGCGTTCGACGCCGAACTTCCCAAGAAGTTGGCCAGATACGGCGACGTGACCGATGACAAGGGCCGGATGGGCGAAGCGGAGATCGTTGTTGTTCGCTCCAAGACCAAAGTCAACCGCGAGTATATCGATCTTGCCAAGAAGATGAAGCTGGTCATCCGGGGCGGGGTCGGTCT
Source organism: Candidatus Zixiibacteriota bacterium (assembly GCA_034003725.1). NCBI lineage: Bacteria > Pseudomonadati > Candidatus Zixiibacteriota > Candidatus Zixiibacteriota bacterium. The sequence goes on along the minus strand of JAVEYB010000011.1, from coordinate 26,708 downwards.
GGACAATATCGACCGCATCTATGCCCAGGAGAAGGGAATCATGGTGCGCAACACGGCGGATGCGTCGACCACGGCGGTCGCGGAATTGGCGTTTGCGATGATGATCTCACTCGCGTGTAACGTGGCACCGGCGGACTCATCGATGCGCGAAGGCAAGTGGCTCAAGAAGGAATTGGAGCGCACCGAACTCCATGGCAAAACGCTGGGTATTCTGGGACTGGGTCGTATCGGATTGGCGCTTGCCTACCGGGCGCAGGCGTTCAGGATGCGCGTCCTGGGATGGCATCCCGACGTCTACTTCACGGATTGGGCAGAGATATGCGACTCGGTTGAAGACGTTTTGCGGCAGTCGGACTATGTATCGCTGCACATGCCGCTGTTACCTGACACCCGGGGTATGATCAACAAGGAGACGCTCAAGCAGTTCAGGGACGGTGCGTATTTGGTGAATACGGCCCGCGGTCAGATCTGTGTCGAGGAGGATGTGGCGGAAGCGCTCAAGAGCGGCAAACTCGCCGGGTTCGCGACCGACGTCTGGTATTCGGACCCGCCCGAGAAGTCTCCGCTGTTCGACGCTCCCAATACGCTGTTCCTGCCGCATATCGGCGCTTCGACCAAGGAGAACATGACTCGTATCGGCATCATCGTGGAACGTCTGATCGCCGACTACGTCGAGAATAGATAACCGGCCGATGCGGACCATCGGGTCCGCAGGCTGCCGTACGAAGAGGCATATCATGGCTAAACGCGTATTCAATTTCAATCCCGGGCCGTCGATCCTGCCGCTCGAGGTCCTGCAGCAGGTGCAGAACGAACTGCTCGACTACCGGGGCACCGGCATGTCTATCATGGAAAGCTCGCATCGATCGAAGGAATTCGAGGAGATCAACGACACGACCATAGCGCTGGTGCGCGAGCTGTTCGGACTGTCGGACAAATATCACGTGTTGTTTCTGACCGGCGGGGCATCGTCGCAGTTTTTTATGCTGCCGATGAACCTGCTGAATCCCGGCGACGTGGTCGCCTATGTCGATACCGGCGCCTGGTCGTCGAAGGCGATCAAAGAGGCAAAGCTGTTTGGGGAGGTGAATCTTGCCGCATCATCAAAGGACGAGAACTACCGGTTCATCCCGAAGATGAGCGACATCAAATTCACCACCAACTCGCGCTACCTGCATATCACCACGAATAACACGATCAAGGGAACGCAGTACCACACGTTTCCGAAGACGGGTCAGGTGCCGCTGGTGGCCGACATGTCGTCCGATATCGCGTCCCGCAAACTCGACTACACCCAGTTTGTGATGTTTTACGCCGGGGCCCAGAAAAACCTCGGACCGTCAGGCGTCACTCTCGTGTGTATGCACGACGACATGTTGCAGCAGTGCAAGGACGGTTTGCCGACCATGCTCAGCTACAAAACGCACGCGAAGGAGAAGTCGCTGTATAACACGCCACCGGCGTTCGGCATATACGTCATGAAGCTGATCCTGGAGTGGATCAAGCGCAATGGCGGGCTGGCCGGCATGGACAAGCTCAATACCGCCAAGAAGGAACGGATCTACCAGATGATGGATCTGTTCCCGGACTACTACCGGGGTACAGTCGACAAGGACAGCCGCTCGTGGATGAACATCACGTTGCGCCTGCCGAGTGAGGACCTCGAGAAGAAGTTCATCGCCGAGGCCAAGGAAGCCGGCTTTGTCGGCCTGAAGGGTCACCGATCGGTGGGAGGAGTCCGGGTGTCTCTGTACAACGCGCTGCCTTTGGAGGGGGCCGAGAAGCTGGCCGCCTTTATGGACGCGTTCAGGAAGAAGAACTAGGCCGCAAATTCCATATGGCAACCGGCGTCGCGGGTGTGTGACGCCGGTTTTTTTTCGGGAAGGGCGCTCGATATCCCGGTGACAGGAAACGACATAATAGTTGTTTTCAGCGGTGAAGCCCGTTATCTTCGAGCGTCTTAACACCGCGGCCCGGCGGCCCGGAGTTCCCGACATAGCGAGTGCCCTTAGTCAGCGAGCTATCCGCCTCCCGGAACCTGATATTTTTCGTTGGACTTACGGCGAATTTCTTGACAAAATGGGCCGGGGAGTGTTCACTGAGCGTTTGGATGAAATCGGACCCCGTTTAAGAGGAGCCACTTTGCAGGCCAAAGACAATGCTGAGGTCACGTTCGTTGACCTGCTCGAGAAGTGCCGGTCGTATACCGCGCCGCGCGATGTTCGAGCCATGGGGATTTATCCCTACTTCCACCCGATACAATCGGCGCCGGGCGATGAAGTTGTGGTCGACGGGAAGCCCTGCATCATGGCCGGATCAAATAACTACCTGGGTCTGGTCAACCACCCGAAAGTAAAAGAGGCGGCCGCAAAGGCCGCGATGGAATTCGGATCCGGCTGTACCGGATCCCGCTTCCTCAACGGCACGCTCGATTTGCACCTGGAGCTTGAACACCGCCTCGCGCGTTTTATCGGCAAGGAGCGCGCGTTGGTCTTTTCGACCGGTTTCCAAACCAACCTGGGGACGATTTCCTGCCTCGTTGGCAAGAACGATGCCGTTCTCATCGACCGGCAGGACCACGCGTGTATTGTCGACGGCGCCCGGCTGTCGTACGGCAAGTTGCACAAATTCGCACACAATGATATGGCCGACCTGGAGCGAGTGCTTACCAATATCCGCAACAACGGCCTTCGCGGCGGGCTGCTGGTCGTGGTCGACGGCGTTTTTTCAATGGAAGGCGACATCTGCAAGCTTCCGGAATTGATCAAGCTGGCGCGCAAGTTCAACGCGCGAGTGATGGTTGATGATGCGCATGCGGTAGGGGTCCTGGGGAAAACCGGCGCCGGAACCGCCGAACATTTCGGAGTGACAGAACAGACTGATCTCATTGTCGGTACGTTCTCGAAGTCGTTTGCCGCCCTGGGCGGCTTTGTGGCCGGGGACGCCGATGTCATCGAATACATTCAGCACACCGCGCGGTCTCTCATTTTCTCCGCCTCCATCACGCCGTCGTCGGCAGCCGCCGTGCTGGCCGCACTCGAGATCATCGAGGCGGAGCCCGAGCGCCGCGATCACCTGTGGCGAAACGCTCGACGAATGCAACGCGAATTCCGGGCGCTCGGTCTCGACATCGGGGAGACCGAGACGCCGATCGTACCTATTGTTGTGGGACAGGACCTGGAGTGCTTCGCATTCTGGAAGGCCCTCTATGATCGCGGTGTGTTTACCAATCCGGTGATCTCGCCGGCAGTCCAGCCGGGGCGGGCCATGATCCGCACATCGTACACTGCGACTATGACCGATCAGCAGCTCGATCGGGTGGTTGAGGTCGTTGGTACGGTCGCGCGCGAAAAAGGTCTGATCTCATAACACATGGCAGCGGTGGACGTCATCGAAGTTGAGTCGCGGGCTCAGCTTAAGCAATTCATCACCCTTCCCAATCGTTTGTATGCAAACGAACGGAATTACGTTGCGCCGTTGGTATCCGAACGTCTCGATTTTTTTGATAGAGACAAGAATCCATTCTATAAGAGCGCTACCGCCACACTGTTTTTGGCCCTGAGAGAGGGGGAGGTGGTGGGACGCTGTGCCACCTGTATCAACTTCGCTCATAACAACTTCCACATGGAGAAAACCGGTTTCTTCGGTTTCTTCGACACCATCGACGACATGGAAGTGGCCCGCCCGCTGCTCAAGGTGGCCATGATCACGTTGAAGAAGGCCGGTATGGAGAAAATGCGCGGTCCGATGAATTTCTCCACGAACCACGAGATCGGGTTCTTGATCGACGGGTTTGATTTGCCGCCGGTTGTTATGATGCCCTATAACCATCCGTACCAACCGCGCCTCGCCGAGCAGTTTGGAATGAAAAAGGTCATGGACCTTCTGGCGTTCAAGCTGGTGAAGGAAGCCGATCTCGCACCGCGCGTGGTTCGGGTCGTGGATAAACTGCAAAAGCGGTCGAGTATCACCCTTCGCAACATACGGATGAACGATTTCGAAAACGAAATCAGGTTGGTCAAAGACGTGTACAATCAGGCCTGGCAGTACAATTGGGGCTTCGTGCCGCTGGAGGACGATGAATTCTCGTATATTGCACGTAACATGAAGCAGATCGTAGATCCCGATCTGGTGTTCATGGCCGAGCATAACGGCCGCCCGGTCGCCTTCCTGCTTGCCCTGCCCGATATCAACCAGGCGCTGATCCATCTCAACGGCCATCTGTTTCCGCTGGGACTGATCAAGCTTCTCTGGCATACCAAGATACGCAATAAGATCACCGGATTGCGCATGATCACCATGGGAGTCGTCCCCGAATTCCAGAAGCGCGCGATTGACTCCATGATGTACGTTGCAATGTTCAAGAAGGGCGTCGAGAAAGGCTATACATGGGCCGAGCTGTCCTGGATTCTGGAGTCTAACCACCTGGTTATCAGCGCCGTTACGCAAATGGGCGCCCAGGTTTATAAGCGCTATCGTATCGTAGAAATGCCCATCTGATTGCCCCTCCGCACACCGCCACACCGTTTGATATTGGACAAATACCGCTGTCCGGTCGTATCTTCCAGTATGAGCCGTATTGTTTTGATCGTGGTTACCATGTTCCTCGCCCTTTGCGTGACGATCGGCTGCACCAGCCGTTACCGCAAAGATCTGTATTTCACCAGCGGGGAGGACCGTCGCAAAGTCAAGGTCGTCACAACCGAGTATCTGCAGGGCGTGCGACTGGACAACCCTTACGGCGATCCCAAGGTATCGCCCGGAGCGGGCAGCTGCCTGGTATTAACGACTCAGACACGGGGGAAAACGGTAAATACCAGGTTTCTGCAGGAATTCGTGCAATTCGACGAGAACCTCATGTGCCAGATCTACCTGCAACTGCCGGCGGTTCCGAGGGCCGATACGATCGTGCTTGAGGGAAACGGCATGGTTCAAATTCGCGGTCGGTATGAACTGAGCGTGGAAGATAAGGTATTTCTGGCCGATGAGACCGGGCGGCTGATTGTTGATTCTCTGGCGGATGGCTACCTGTATGCGACCCTGCGGGGCCTGTTCACTAATCGCGCCGGTTCACACGTTTCATATGACGGCGAGTTTCGGGCGCGGATATACTGATCATCCCACTGCATCGCGAAACAGCTTATACCCGACATCATCGAACAGGCAGAACTGGACTCGTGCCAGGTGAGTCGCACGGTCACCGAACGCCCGGGCGGAGGTGACCATGATGTTAGCGCAGGCTTTCATCGGGAAACCTCCCACGCCGGTTCCAAAGGCCGGCAGGGCAATCGACTCGCATTTCAGTTCGTCCGCCAGTCGCAGCGCCGCAATCGTACTCTGCCTGATCAGCTTGTCGCTCGTGCGGAGGTTCTGCCCCATGACCGCCGCATGGATAACGTAGCGAAAGCGCAGACGGCCAGCGCTCGTAAACACCGCTTCCCCCGGGATTACCGGACCTTTGGCCATGGCCTCCTGTTCGATGACCTCACCACCGGCTTTCTTGATGGCTCCGGCGACTCCTGAGCCCATCCAGAACTCATTGTTGGCGGCGTTGACAATTGCATCGGTGTTCGTTGATGTAATGTCCCCTCGGACCACCTCCAGAATGACGGCCATCAGGAGTCTCCTCTCTCGTGTGGTAACGACGATTCGACGACCCGCGAACGGGGCGGAAGAAATGGGCGCACCCGCTGAAAAACGACGAATACGACCGACCCCACAAGCGAGCCGACAGCGGCGCCGACCAGGACATCACCCGGATAGTGAACGCCGACCGACACCCGGCTCAGCGAGACGATAGCGGCGAAGCCGATCAGATACCACCTGACGCGATGATATGCAAGCCCGAACAGGAGCGCCTGACCAAACGAATTAGCGGCGTGTGCCGACGGCATCGAATAACCACCACCGCAGTGCACCAGCAGGTTTATGGGTGTCAGAAACTGGCCGTCGTGGCACGGGCGGGGTCGTTCGATCGCGTGTTTGAGGAAGTTGGCCGCCGATTGGTCGGTGAGAGCCAGCGCGATCCCGGAAAACAGCACCAGCCATCGCAAGCGCGCATCGCCGCGCCACAGACACAACAACATGGCCAATCCGTACAAGATTCGCAGGATGTTATCGCTGGTGACAATCGGCATGACGGCATCGGTCACCGGATTGGCGATCGTGACGTTCAGGAAAAAGAACACCGCACGGTCGATCTCGATAAGCCACTCAAGCATACAGCCTCGGCTTTCCCGTCAGGAACTTCCGCAGTTGAGCCCGAGTCGGCAACCCCTCGCGGGCGCCGAGTTTTGTGCAATTCAGCGCCGCGACCGCCGATCCCAACAGCAGCCGAACCGGCAGTGATTCCCCTCTGATTAGCCCGTAGAGATATCCGGCATGAAACGCGTCGCCCGCTCCGGTCGTATCGACAGCCTTCACCACGAAAGCGCGCTGCCGGTGAACGCTGCCGTTTTCATACGCCATCTGACCGTGAATGCCGTTAGTCACGACGATGGTGCCGGGGCAGCGCTCCGCCAGCTTGCGGCACGCGGCGCTTATCGATCGGCTTTTCGTGAAGGGTAACGCAAAGGCGTCAGCGACAACCAGGTGATCGACCAGCGGAAATATGGCCGAGACATCATTTCGCAATGATCCTATGTCAAACGAGACCTGTGCCCCTATTCTCCTGGCCCATCTGGCCAGTTTGATACACGCCGGCAGATCGCGGCCATCGAGATGAACAACTTTGGGAATCGGGAGTCTGGCGGTGTTGATGTCGCGCGGCTGCAATGATACGCCACGGTGCAAAACGAGGGTGCGATCACCGGTAGTGTGTTCGATGAAGCCCACGGCAAGATCGGAGGAGGATTTCCTGACGACCAGGTATCGATCGCTGATACCGTCACGCTGAAGTTCTTCGCGCGTAAGCCGGGCAATAACGTCGTTGCCGACCGCAGCGACGATTGCCGCGCGGAGCCCAAGCCGTTTCAGACCGGCCATACAGTTTGGGGCCGGGCCGCCTCCCTGTATGATCATGCGCATCGCGTTGAGCTTGCTGCCGGCTCTGGGGTAGCTGGGAACCTCCATCAGCAGATCGAGCGGCATGATACCCAGGCCAAGGCAGTCAACCCGCGCTGGTCGGGCCGAGGCGGATGATCGTGGCTTTGCCCTGTGTTGACTCGGCATACTCCTGTTCCAGTCTCTCTGCGAGTGAGCGGCGCACCGCGATTCTGAGCCGAACGCGGTCGGTGAAGTGCGACTCAGTAATCTCCGCCTGCAGTCGGGCGAGCAGTTGGTGAACCGGATTGTAGAAAGGGAACTCCATTGCCAGTTCGTAGTCTACGGCATGGTAGCAGGTCTTGACGCCCGATGCATCCAATGTCTGGCGGGCGGTTTCGCTGTAGGCTCGCGCGAGGCCCCCGGTTCCCAGTTTCGTTCCACCGAAGTACCGTGTAACCACAAGCAGGCAGTTGGTGATCGCATTACCCTCCAGCGCATCGAAAATCGGTCTGCCCGCCGTGCCGCCCGGCTCGCCGTCGTCGGAGTACTTGAAAACGGGCGTGCCGTCGGCGCCGATTCGATAAGCCCAGCAATGGTGGGTGGCGGCGAACTCACGCCGACGGATGGCGTCGAGCTTTCCAATCGCATCTTCTACGTCATCGGTCAGTCGAGACTCTCCGATAAACCGCGAGCCTTTGACCTTGAACTCGATGCGTGCTTCGCGCGCTATGGTTTGGTATGTATCAACCACGTCGCGATACCCTCACACGAGAGCACGCACGATATCGTCGGTGTGTTCCAGCCCTTTCATCGGAATAGCCCCCGCCTCGAGCGCTTTTGCCATCGCGGACTCATCGGCCAGCGCGCCCTTGTGAGGATCAGCCATGACAAACACGAGCTTGCCGATCATCCTGCAGAACGCCAGCAAATCGAGCGTAGCTTCCGAATCCGAGTACACCTCGGTCACGACAACCGCCTGCGCCAGGCCCGCCAGAAGCCGATTGGACTGCTCCAGCGTCTCGTGCGTGGAAATCTGTTCCGGGGCGTACTCGCTGATCACCCCGCCGTGTTCGACGATGTCAATGGCGAGCGGCATGGCCGATGGTGCAGTCAACTGGTCGAAGCCGGTGTCGATCACGGCAAACGAAGGGGCGCCGCCGGATTTGGCGCCGAGATGCGCCGCAGAGTCGATCCCGCCCCGAAGACTGGATATCACCTGCACCCCGGCCTGACCGAACCGGCGGGCGAGATTGGTCGTTAGTTCGATCCCCTCTGCGGTGGCGTTGTGCGCGCCTGCGACCGTTACGGATTTTCGGCTGCGATCCGGCATAACGCCCCGTATGTAGAGAATCGGAGGCGGGTCGTTCAGTTCCGTCAGCAACTCGCCGTAATCATCGTCGAAGAATGAGATCACGCGGATTTCCCGCTCGGTCAATCGATTGACGAACCGCTGGGCGTCTTCGAGCCGGTCACGGGCGGAGGCGATGCGTTTGATCTGGGGAGCGCTCATTCCGCCTATCGCCGTCAGGGCCGAAACATCGGCCCTCAGTATCCGTTCGGTATCGCCGAACCGGGCGAACAGCAATTCGAACAGGCGCGGGCTGACTCCTGTCAGCGTGCACAGGGCCACGAGATGGACCCGGGGGGAGTACTCGCTAATAGTTGGCATGACGCAATGTACGGATGCCCCGGAGTCTGTCAAGTAGTCCCGCTGCGGGCAGACTCGTCGCCGGACGCTTGGTTTTCCAGCGAGTTGAGTGTATACTTCGCCGGTGAAGGGAGATGCATGATACGATGACACTACGCCTGTTTCTGGGGGGCTTGCTGCTTTCTGTTCTGATGACCGCATGCGGCGGTGGACCGGATTCGGTCGCCGACCTCAAACAAAAGGGCATCGACGCCTTCGTGCAGGGCGACTATGCTCAGGCCAGAGAGTATCTTCAGCGTGGCCTGCAGCGGGCGCCGTCAGATCGTGACCTGCTGTATTTCACCGGGGCCGCGTTCAAGCGGGATTTCCGCTATGATTCCGCACTGGTGTACTTGAACCGTGCCGCCGTGCTGCACCAAGGGGATCGCGAAGTGGCGAAGCAGCGCCTTGAGGTGGCGATGGCGCTGGAATTGTGGGATATCGCACTTTCATGCACACGGACCCTGATTGATACCGGCGACCCACCGGAACAGCACTATCTCACGCAGGCGCAGTTATGGCGAAACGAAGGGTGGCCCATCAACGAGTATCTCTTCCTCAAGCTGTACCTTGATTCACACCCCGAGGATTCCATGCAGTATATACCGTTCGCCAACGTAGCCGTGACCGTAGACTCGCTTGACGTGGGCCAGCGCTATCTGGACACTGCTATTGCGCGATTCGGCGACCGGCCGATACTGCTTGCGGCCAAGGCCGTGTTGTATGGCGCAGGGGGCCAGTATAACCGGGCAGAGCGGATTCTCAGGCGACTCGTTGCGGAGGATACGGCTTCTGTTGATCTGAAAATCAATCTGGCCAACATGCTTTCACAGCAGATAAACCTCCAGAAGCAGCAGGAGGCCCTGCGTCTGTACGAATCGGTCCAATCGCTCGTTGCCGGTGCGTACCCTGTCGATTCCCTGATCGCATTGACAAAACGCCGGGTTGACTCATTGTCCAATTGACGGCAATTCTCCACGAAATATGCAGGCCGATCATCCGAAGATGATCGGCCTTTGGCATATCCGGTTCGAGCCGCGGGTGATGAACCGGATACTGGCGTGGGCCATGGGATCTGAGCGGACAATGTCAGGTTATCTTACTCGTCGTCGTCATCGTCGGACCCGTCGTCGCTGCCATCATCCCGACAGTCGAGTTTCCAGCGTCCCTGGAACCAGCCTCCGTCGAGACGCTGAGAGCTTTTGTAGTGACCTTTCAGCTCGCCGATAGGGACTTGTCCGGCGGAGTATATAGTGCCCTCGAATTTTCCTCCGGCGCGCCCGCGAGCTACATCAGACGCATTTTCATTGGGGTGCGGCTGATAGGTGCCGGCCAGGAGCCCTTCAAAGGAACCGTCACGGCTTATCCATTTGCCGTAGAAGACCCGCTCACCATTGGCATTCACACCGTACATGCCGTTGAGCCAGCCCACCACACGGCCGGCCTGCGAGATCCAGCGACCGCGGAAAACGCCGTTGCCCTGGTCATCGTGCCCCCACACGCCGGCCAGCGCTCCCTTGGGGCACCATTCGTACCGGAAGGCGCTGAATGCGACCTGATTGCCGTCGTCGAGGTCAACCACCGTATCGAGCGCCACAAGTTCGTTAAGCGTAAACGTCCGGCTGTACGGGCCGGTCGTGAATGTGACCGTTACCGGTTCCGGATCGGGCATAATCGTATCGATCACTATGACCTCGGTCGTATCTCCCAACGTGTCAACTACGTAGTCAATCGTGGTATCAATCACCGGGGACAGTCGTGGGACCAGCAGATCAGCGTCGATACCGTCATTGTGTACGGTCGTCATGGACACCCACTCGAGTAATGTGCGGTCGGTGCGCGGGACAATATAGTCCTGGGCAAGCTCAAAGCGGATCGCGCGCCGGATCAGCACGGCGCCCCGCGAGATCGTGAGGGAGCCCGTCCAGTCTGTCATGTCCGTCTCCGAAGTATCGAGCCGGAGATGGCCCCAGACGGCGCGAAAACGAAATACGCCGGCCGAGGGGTCGGACTCGAGCGCTCGCACCTCGGGGCTGTACGCCAGCGCATCGTCGATCTCCTGCTCTTCGGTCTCACTCGCCATCAGGGCGGGATCTCCAAAAGCGGGCGATTCAGACGTCGCGGTGAAGCCTCCGAAGTCTTCATCTATGCTGGTGGTCGGGGCGGCTTCGGAGTCGGTGCCTTTCTCCGAACAACCTATGGCCCAGACAAGCAGGAATGCGGCAAACAGCGGGAACAGGACTTTGCGGACCATCATATCTCTCCTTCAGCTTCTCCGGTTTTTGATATCAGGATCGAAGTATCGGTCACGGGATGGAGAGATCAATCCCCGTGCCAAGGGCGCGAAATCGCCATAACTCCCTGTTGTTCAGCTGAATACAGAGTCTCTATAACGGTTCGAACACGGGGGAAAACGTACGATTTGGTACACTGTGGACCGGTGGGAACATCTGAAAGCGGGTACCGGCCTTGACAGCAGATCGTAACGCCGTATATTGTTATGAATCCCACGAGGACGACTTCTCGCCGAATCTATGTACTTATCCTAATTGGAGCCTCTGCGTATACGACTCTCGCTCACGAGTCTCTGAATCGAGCACAACCGCTTATCGTAAGGGGAATCTGCGTATGGGTTCATATGCCTTCTTGCGCATCGGCGTGATCGTGATCGCGTGTTTTGTCGTCTTTGTCGCGAGCCCGACTTCTCAAACGCTCAGGCTCGATATTCGCGTCGATTCCGTGATTGCCGATATCGGTCAGACCAGCGTGCTGCTACCTGTGTATCTGGACAATTTCGAGGATACGGTTGCAGGATTTACGTTTTGGTTCCGGCTCGCCAGTCCGGATCTTTGTTCGCTCAGAACGGAAGTCGTGTCGCTTGGCACGCTCGTCGAATCCTGGCCGGCGCTGACGTGTCAGAGCGTGGTCGGAAATGGAACCGACGTCCGGGTCAGTGGCACGTCTGCTCCGATGGGATTCGAAAACGGGATTGCGCCGCAGAGCCAGGGCGCCCCGCTCGTGTATCTTGTGTTTGACGTGAAGGAACCATCGCTCTTCTTCCAGCTTGACAACGTGGATGTCGAGTTGATCTCTTCTTTCTCGCAGTGGTTCGGGGTCTGGGATCAGACGGGTCAATCCATAGGGGTAACTCACGACACAGTTCCGGATTCGAATCTCTACCGGTGCACTGTCTGGGACGGCGACGAGTGTGTTGACTGGCAGCAGGTCTCGCTTCCGCCGTACGATTCGGTTGAATACGTGGACCGCATCACCAGCGTACTCGACACCTCCGAAGTTCACATCGCAGGCGGGAATATCGATGTTGACGAGTTGCCGTGCGGCGACATCAACGGAGATGACCTGGTCGATCTCTCGGATCTCATCGCTCTCGTGGGATTTCTGTTTCTCAGCGGCGATCCGCCGCATTCGGCATGGGCAGCCAACGTCAACGGATCGCCGGATCAGGCGATTGACCTGTCGGACCTCACGCACTTCGTGAATCACCTGTTCCTTGGCGGGCCGGGCGTGCAGTGTTATTGACACGGCAAGAGGAAGTCGTGTGCGATGGGGCGGCTGTTCTGTGCCAGGGAACAGCCGCCTCTTTTATGTCATGTTGTTACCGCGAAACGCGACGGACGAAACCACCCGCATCGGAAAGCTTACGCTCCGCGACCTCTTTGGCGCAACCGTATTGCTTCATCACTATCGCGGTTTTGACCGATCCCCCCGCCTGCGCCAGAAGGTCGTTGGCATCAGGGAGCGAGATGTCGAATAAATCCATCAGTATCTTTCGGGACCGGGCGGCGAGTTTTTCCGACCGCACCTGCAAATCGACCATCAGGTTGCCGAGGGTTTTCCCCAGCAGGACCATCGCGGTGGTAGAGATCATGTTGAGCGCCATCTTCTGGGCCGTCCCCGACTTCATTCTAGTCGATCCGGTTATGACTTCGGGGCCGACCGGCAGTTCGATCAGAACGTCAGGCGTAATCTCCAACCGTTCGCTTTTGTTGCAGATAATGAATGCCGTCCGGCATCCGATCTCCTTCGCGTACGCCAGCCCTGCCAGCGTATATGGTGTGCGCGAGGAGGCCGCCAGTCCGATGACGAAATCTTGTGACCCCAGACGGTTTTGCTGCAGGTCGAGTACGGCGGCATCCTGCCGGTCCTCCACACCTTCCATCGACAGCACCAGAGTCGAGTATCCTCCGGAGATTATGCCCATAATCTGCGATGGATCGGTGCCGAACGTGGGGGGACACTCGGCGGCGTCGAGAACGCCCAGCCGACCCGATGTTCCTGCGCCGATATAGATGACGCGTCCGCCTCGGCTGAGAGTTTCGGCGAAAAGCTCCGCCGCCCGGGCGATACTCGGAAGTGCCTGCTCCACGATGCCCGCGACTTTTTTGTCTTCGTCGTTGATTATCCTGACGATCTGTTGGGCCGAGAGAGTATCGATATCGACCGTCATCGGATTGGACTGCTCGGTGGATAGACGGCCGAGATGTTCGATCAGTTTTTCGAAATCAGACATAGAGGGAAACTAGATACTCGCCGCGATTCAGCCAACAAAAAACCCACCCGCGTCGTGCCGCGGATGGGCCTTTTCACGCATTCGTTTCCGTTACGGCTGGACTGCGGACCGCACGCTATCGCGCCGGCTGACAATCAGCACGCCAAACCGGCCGGTAAGATCATCGCTGACCGCGATATTGTCGCCGAACTGGGAAGGAATCGGAGCCGGCAGCAGCGCCGACGTGAGCGCCGAATCCGGCGAACCGGTCATCGCATACACGAACAGGTGATACCAGCCGGTGTCCGGGTTAAGACCATCACTGAGCACAAACGCCTCGGAAGGTATAGTCCCGGCGTTTGCCTGCGCGCTGGCCGCCAGGATGCTGTATCCCCATCCGGCGTAGGTGGAATCGCGATGAACCGCCGAAAGAACGTACCCACCGGCATTGGCGGCGCCTGTCCATTCGAGCTGCACGTTACCGATCGGTTGCAGCAGCCGAAGCGCCGGGTCCGTAATCAGGATCGAGAAACTGTCTGCCGACTGCACCAGCAGCGTATCTGCAAACGCGCTGCTATCCTGAAGAATGACCGACAGCACCTCGTTGACGTACCCCTGCACGGTGTCGTCGACAAACGAATAAATGGAGTCCAGGCCGAGACTCATGTCGGCGTAGGGCAGCGTCGTGTTATCGATTTTTATCGTTGCGCCGGTGTAGATGCTGTCGTTGCGCTCGATGCGCACGACGACAATCGTAGAGTCGCGGTCGAGGTCGACCACCATGGCACCGGTGAGCCGATACGCACTGATCGTCGGCCCCGTACCCCGGCTGTTACAGCCGGATAAGATGGTCAGCGCCGCCAACAGAAGAAGGCCGGCCGACCGTTTCATAATGGAACTTGTAACCATATTCCCTGTATCGGATAAACAAGGCCTCCGATTTACAGGTTTCCGGCGGTTCCTCTACGAATCGGCCGGGACCATACAAGATTCGTGCTGCTTGCCGCCGTTATCGGCTCGGCTCGGGACTGGACTTGGAACCAGTCCCGCGATTCGACCCGAAAAACAGCTTCTTCAGGATGATTTCGGCCGGACAGAACCCCGTCAGCGACGACTGCACCAGATTGAATCCGACGAATGCTGTCAGCAGAAGCCACCAGGGGGAAACAAAGTAGTACAGCGCCAATGAGAGCAACACCAGCGTGCCTGCCAAGAGGCGAATAGAGTTTTCGAGCGACATATACAGGCTTTCCTTCGGTTTCACGTTAGAATCCGTACGTCAATTTGGCATATATGTTGTCGTTTCGCTGGAACTGACCGAATTCGCTGGCTTCATACTGTCCATCAAAGATATTCGCGCCTATCGCCAACGTCACTTCGTCCGTGTATTTGTATTCAGTCAGCAGCCGCAGGTACGCATCTTCGTCGGTGGGCGAGTAGAACAAAAACGCTTCCAGCAATATCAGTTCGGAGTTTACCAGTTTGCGAATACGGGTGGTCAACAGGTGCCGCGCTTCATCGCGTACCCAGCCAATGACTTCGCCGCTCGACTGGTCCCTGAACCCGTCGAGGTACTTGTCATAGTCGAACATGTAGTCGACCTGCCACTGCAGGTTGATTGTCAGGTTCGTGGCTACCTGTCGTTCATACCCGGCCAGGCCAACAACCGACGAATTTGGCATCAGCGGATTGTCGTCGTCCTTGTCCTGCCGCGAATCATAGTATCCGGCTTCGACCCAGAGGATACCGCCTATGGCGGTGCCCCGGAGCGACGCTCCCCAGAGATTCAACTTTGGATAGACGGGCATGGGGAATACGGTAGTATCAATCATCACCATCCGTACTCCGAGCGGGTTCTTATAGAAGCCCTTGTAGAAGTACAGGGCTGCCGAAAACGGGCCCATGGTGCGCTGGAATCGGGTCGCAATCTCGCCGTTTTCGAACTTCGGCTCCGGAGTCGGCGGGTCGAAATAGTAGGCCGGGCTCAATCCGGTGCCGACGATTCTCCGGTCAAACGGGCTGTAGTAGCTCAAACGGTCTCCGGTCGGCAGCCGGTTCGGCTCGAAGCGTGGAGTCCACACGACCGAGAAACTGCCCAGAGAATTGTAGTATTCCGCGCGCAAGGCGTTCTGAGGCGCCTTGAGATACTGGTCGTCACGGCCCACAAAAAATGACCGGTAGTCCTTGGCGAAGACGTCGTTGATAAAAATGAGGTCGCCGGTCCCCCAGGTCAGGATCTGGCGGCCCGCCTTGACGTCGATATTGCTGCCGATACGGAATTTGAGGTAGCCTTCACGGAGTTCCCAATCGTAGTCGGCCGTATCGGCGCCATCCCAGAAAAAATCCAATCGCCCGAAAACCTCGGCGTTGTCACCGAAATGCTCGACCCGGAGTTGCATTCGGGTCTCCGAGGCGGTTTGCTCCGTGGCGGTCGGATTGTTCTGATCGAGTCGTCCACCCCACAGTCCCTGCAGGAATCCGTGCAGGCTGACGTCGGCCTGCCCCGGGGAGGCTGCCGCTGCGAGCAGCAGCAGCCCGAATGCCGTAGTCTTCACGATACGTTTCATGAGTACCCTCCCCGGCAAACTACTTGATAAACTCGCGCGGAGGGTTCTTCAGGTAACGTTCGGTAAACAGGTCCGCGTTCAACCCGACGTTGTAGTCAATTGACGAAAACGTTACGATAGTATGGCTTCCCTTTTCGAGGTTCTCCATTTTGCGCGTCGTCATGGTCGTGAATCCGTCGACCTCTTCAATTGCGACGGAGGTGAAACGGCGAACCAACTCTGCCTTCTTACTGAAGTATTCCTCCTGCAGCGGAAGGTAGGTAGCTTGATCGATGTAAGATACTTTCTTGGAGAAACTGTCCTCCTGTTTTGGAACCGATTCCACGACCCAGACCTTCTTGCCGTCAAGTTCGCTCTCGCCGGTCAGCGTGTGGGTGTCGACGCTCCAGTGACGCCCGGACACGTCCTCATAGGAGAAGTCAGACCCGACGAAACTTGAACTCTTGTCATCGGCGGAAATCGGACGCCCCAGGTCCACCGTCGGAACGTAGATCCAGCGCAGATCGTTACCTTCGGCATTCTTGTGCACCATGAAAGTTGTGCGCGCGACATCCGACGGCTTTTTGAAGTATGTGTAATACATCTGATTACCGCCATCCTCGTTGTCGAGACGAAGCATGGTGAATTCGCGCTCGCGTTCTTTACCCGACTTGCTGACCAGGGTCATGGTGACCTCGGCAACACCGTCATCGCCGGCATAGTAATATGCCATGTGGGACTTCTTCATGATGTCATCGGCGGTATGCTGCGCCGAGGCGGTTGATCCCAGCCAGAAGAGTCCAGCCATCACGAGGACTATGGATTTTGTCATGCCTTTCATCGTTGGTTCCTTTCTATTCGTATTCACGTTTTCAGCTTACCTGGGCCGAGGTGTCCGCGTGCGTATGGGCAGGCGAGCCCTTCCCCGGTTTAAAGAGACCCTTCTTGAAGGTCAGGGTAATCGACGGCAGCAGCAGCATCGTGACCAATCCTGAAACGAGCATGATGGCCAGGAAGAAGCTGCCGACCGTGATATAGGGGACGAGATCGGAGAAAAGCATGGGTACGAATCCGATTGCGATGACCAGCACGTTGCGGCTGATCGCCCGTCCCGCACCCTCAAAGATCTCGTGATAAGACTGGTCGAAATCGTTGGTTCGTTCGTATATCATCCGCATTCGCTGGATGAAATGAATGGCAAAGTCGATTGACAGCCCCAGCGTCAACGCCGATAGCACGGCGACCGGCATGTCGTAGGGCTTTCCGATGTAGCCGATAAAGGCGTAGATAGCCATGATCGTGATGGTCAACGGCAGCATCGAGATGAATCCCCACTTGATGGAACGGAAAAGGAAGATCATCATGATGAGCACTACCAGGAACGAACTGGCCAGCGACGAACCCATGCCGTGAACCATCTTCTCCTGCCAGAAGATGTTGATATACGGCAGGCCGCTCCATTGGACCTCCACGCCGGGCGGCGGCGGGTTGGATGCGATGTAATCGTTGGCGCGCCTAACGACCTTCGAAACCGCCTGGTTGTCACCGTCGGACATCTGCACCCAGAGGTTGGCTTTGTTGTACTCGGGCGTGACGAACTTGAACAGGTCGTCCGGGTCGCCGCCCGACATCTCGAACAGGAACAGCAACTGTGCGATCTCGTCGGAATTGTCGGGCAAGGAGAGCTTCGAAGAGTCAGCACCATACAACTCGTAACGGACCTTCTTGATGATGTCCGGCAGGCCGGTGGTTGCGCCGACTATCTCTTCCTTCTCGAGATCACGCTGGATGTTTTCAATGTACCGTTCGACTTCCGGGTCTTTCATCCGGTCGTCGTCGTCTGCCGTAAAGACGAGAAAGTTCATGTAGGTACCGGCAAGGTGTTCGTTCATGGCCACGTCGGCCTGGCGAATCGGATGCGACTGCTTGAACCACTTGACCGGGTTGTCGTTGACGACGATCATATTCAAGCCGATGGCCGCCAGAATGATGACGACAGCCGAGCCGGCGACTACCGCCCGGTAGTGGCTGCGCGCAAACCCTCGGAAGCCGTGCATGATCCTCGACAGCACCCCGTGTTCATCGTCGACTGCTCCGAAGTTGCGCAGGGTTTTCGTTGAAATGAGCATGGCGATCGCCGGGTTCAACGTGAGCGAGAGGAACCAGGCGACGATGATGCCGAAGGCGACATAGATGCCAAACACCTGCACGGGGGGAATCGGCGTGAGCGCAAGCGATGCGAACCCGGCAACAGTCGTCAAGGACGTGAACAGCATCGGCATGAACAACTCGCCGATCGAATGCCGGATGGTTGCGTCCTTGTGTTTGTAGCGCTTGTAATGGTCGTGAAACTCGGAAATGATGTGAATCGAGTTGAGCACCGAGATTGGAATCAGAAAGATCGGGATCATCGACGACATGATATGCACGGTGTTTCCGTTGAGGATGAGCAGTCCCATCGCCCACACCACCGACATGATCGCCACGATCATCGGCGCAATGATGATCTTCAGTTTTCTGAAGAAGATGAACAACAGCAGCATGATGATGATCATGGCGGCCGGGGCCGAGTACGCCATCTGGGAGAACATCTCGGCTCCGAACGAATCCTGGGCGACCGGAAGGCCGGCGATGTGATAGGTGTAGTTGCCGCCGAGACGCCCCGTAATCTCCGTGATCTGGCCCGCCACGCGGTAGCTGATGTCTTTTGATTCTATAGGTACAAATATGGCTATCGCCTTGCCGTCATCGGACGCCAGCTTACCGCGAAGGATCGGGTTGTCTTGAATGCGAGAGAAAATGTAATCGGCGGCCGCCTGGGTTTCGATTTCCTCACCCATCAACGGCTCTATGATCAATACGCCGCCTTCGCCCTGCCTGATATCGTCAACCGTCGATGGCGCCATGATGTCGCGCGTAATCACGCCGTCGATATCTTCGATTTCTGCGGTGATTCTGTAAATGCGATTGAGCAGGTCCGGAGTGAACGCGCCGCCTGGCGCTACCACGCCCACCGCAATGAAGTCGTACAGGGCGAAATCAGCCTTCACGTTCTGATAAAACACGCGCACCGGCTCTTCGGTCGGAAGCATGTTCTCAGGATCAGTGTCAATCTTGATATTGGGGAACTGCATCGCGAAAAACGCCGTGACGATGACGGCGAGTCCGATGACAATCCAGGGACGTTTGATTGAAAACTCAGTGAGCGCCTGTCTCATTCGGGAAACCTTTCACCTGATTTGTTCCAGCATTTGCCGACTTAGACAGGCCGAGCGGGAAAATGATTCAGGATTTGTCGCCCGGGACTTCGGCCATGATCCAGGCCATCTATACGTAGAGTGACCTGAACCCGAATTCCATACCGGGGATCGCGCTTCGGCGCAAGGCTGAAAAGAAGGGGACGGGATGCGAATGGGAGTTAAAAACAGCTCAGGAGTGGCCGAACTTCTTGTCCCATCGAGCCTTAAGGAGGCCAATCAGCTTTGCCTCGATGGCTGGGGGAAGCTTCTCTTCTTTCCCTTCGCGGCAAAGGTGCACCGTCTGCCGCATCGTGTCGACCATAATCCTGCAGTTGTTGCACTGACCGATATGCTTCTCGATCTCGTCACAAAGCTCCGACGGCATCTCACCGTCGATAAAATCAGCCAAGCCGCTAATGAAATTTTCGCACTTTCTCGCCATAATTCGCCTCGAACCGTTTGGAGAGGAAGTCGCGGAGCGCCAGTCGAGCCCGTAGGATACGGGACTTGGTGGCGGCTTCGGACTGGCCGATGGCGGCCGCAACCTCTTTGACTGACATCTCTTCGACATAACGCAGTAAAAATGCCTCTCGATACACGAACGGTATCTCTGCCAGACCCTCTTCGACCAGGCGGGTGATCTCCGCCGCTTCGAGCTCCGTATGCGGATCACGCCAGTCGAACAACGCTGCATTCTCCAGCGGGTTCGGCCCGCTCGATGTGCCTGCCGGGAGGTACTCCTCAAGCGGTCTCAGGTCGGCCTGTCGCCGTTTCGCAAACATCGCCCGTGCCTGATTTAACGCAATACTGGTCAACCAGGTACCAAATGACGCCTCACCTCGAAACTGGTCGATCTTGTCAATCGCCTTGAGAAAGGTCTCCTGTACGATGTCGTTCGTATCCTCGGGGTCGCCGGTCAACTTTCGAACGAACGCGTACAATTTGTCTTTGTGCGCGTTGACCAGTTCAGTAAACGCCTCAAAGTCTCCGGCCTGAGCCCGCCTGACAATTTCAATTTCACTCATTTGATTTCATTATAGCCAATCCGATTCAGGAAAACCCCAAAAAACCCGCGTCGTCAGAAATCGTCGCAGAAACGTTTCCGCTCGGGCATCGCGCTTGAACAAATCCTTCCGCAAGCTATGCGGAAGTTAGACAAAAGCGTAGTGAAATGGTCCAGTAAGTCTTTGATAACTGGTTGTCTCACGAACTATTCGCAAAAACAGCGAGTTTCGGAAAAAAAGATGAAGAATCCGTCTGGACTTGAAACTTCTTTCTCATTATCTTGGTTACCGTAAGTAGCAGCCGGCACTGCATCGGGATCCGACAACTGGCTGCTCTTCCGTCCCGTGCCGTTCCCCTCCCCCCCGGCTCGGGACGTTTTTTATTAATCCTTTTTCGTGTTTGCGCCGGTGTCTTTAATGTGGACCATCAGACTCGATGCTTGCGCCCCGCCGCACGCCGACTATCTTATAGTGTTTGCGATGTCTGTTCTGGAGGGAGCGAAAACAGAGAGGACGAAGATGAACAACACGGTGACCTCGCGGTTGCTCGCCATCGGGGCAATCGCAGCATTGTTTCTGGCCGGCTGCACTTCGGACAACACGGCCGACAAGCCGGCATCGCAGTCGGCGGCGTCGGCTGCTGATACCACGGCGTACGTTGCTGCCGCAACCGGCACGACGGTGGCCGGGGTTACGTTTTATCCGGACCAGACTTGGACCGACCTCGGTCCGTCCGGTATGCGCGCGGCGGATTTCTGCCTGAGCGCAGTCGACGGTGAGATGGACTCGGCGACCGTGAACGTGTTTTATTTCGGACCGGATCAGGGCGGCGGCGTACAGGACAACATCGCGCGGTGGGTAGGGCAGATGGAGCTCGCCGACAGGAGCGAACCTTCGATGAGTACGCTGGAGGTCGACGGTATGACCGCTCATGTCGTGCAGGCGATCGGCTCGTACAACGCGTCGATGGGCGGTCCGATGTCCGGCAACACCGTGGCAAAGCCGAACTACCGGATGACCGGTGTCGTGCTCGAGGGTCCGCAGGGGAACGTCTTCTTCAAGCTGACCGGTCCCGACAGGACCGCGGCGATGATGACGTCGCAGTTTCTCGGTATGATCCGCGCGATACAGAAGGAGTCGATGTAGACTCCGCCACAATCGATATTCTTTGGAGGGAATGCCCGTGGTAATCGCCACGGGCATTCCTTTTTGTCCTCGCACCTGATTTCTCCTCGTGCCGCACTTGACTCCACCGGCACGATCTCGTAGGTTGCTTTTCGCGGGGGACAACATCCGAAGGACATCGCACGCATCAATCACACGCCACTTGCGGATAATTCCGCGTTCGGGTTGGGGTGGCGACAGACTCATACGAGGTGAGTTATGAGCACCTATTACGTCGCATGGTGGAATCTGGAGAACCTGTTCGACGTCAACAATGCGCCCGACCGCCCGGCGTGGCTGCAGGCGGAACTCAACCGCGAACTCCAGGGGTGGACCAAGACCGTGCGGGATCGAAAAATCCGTCAACTGTCGAGCATCATCTGCCGATTGAACGGGGGCGTGGGGCCGGACCTGCTGGGCGTCTGCGAGGTCGAAAACAAGACGGTGATGGAACTGCTGGTCCAGTCGCTGGGCCCGCTGGGGCGCGCCTACCGTGTTGCGCACCACGACGCATCGGACCTGCGTGGTATCGACGTCGGCTTCATTTACGACAGCGCGTTGTTTACCGCCGAAGAGGAGTTTTTTCACGTCATCCAGAAACGCACCGCGACCCGTGACCTCTACCAGGTGAATTTTCGCACGACGGCCGGCAATCTGCTGATCGCGATCGGCAACCACTGGCCGTCGCGATCGGGCGGGGAGTGGGAATCCGAGCCGTACCGCATCATGGCGGCCGAAACGCTCGCGTACTGGCACGAGCGGATTACCGAGATTGTCGGCACCGACGCTTCCGTACTGGTCATGGGCGATTTCAACGATGAACCGTTCAACCGTTCGATGACGAACTATGCGCTCTCGGGCAACATTCGAACAAAAGTCACGATGGCGCGAACGCCCCGTTTCCTGAATCTGATGTGGCCGTTTCTCGGAGAGGCGATCGGCACGCACTATTTTGAAAACTTTCCGAATGTGCTCGATCAGGTCCTTGTCTCGAAAGGGTTGCTGACCGGGGGCAGCGGCCTGACCGTTCGCGCATCGGTTGACGGTTCTTATCCGGTTGCCATCGAGCGATTTCCGGAGATGACAGCAAGCGGCGCTTATCCTTCGCCGATTCGATTCGGAAGACCGTCGTCGGGTTACAATCCCGATGGTTACAGCGATCACTTCCCGATCTCGGTTTCGGTGACAGAGTAGGCGGGCACGGATTCGATGACATTGCCATGACATTCGGATCGCCGGTTGAACTCGCCCGGGGCTAATCCATTGCAACTCATGGAGGTGATTGCCCGTATTAATGTTGTATTGTGTGGTCCACATAGGATAGCTTCGTGTTGCTGTGTCAGCAGCGCGCTCAGGTTGCTCTTGTATATTCCGGGGCAGCGTTCTATGTTGGGGCGCACCGAACGACCGACGACGACGGTTGCCCGCGATCCGGACTGGATCGTTGCGGCGGGAACCGGCAGCTGTCGGGACGTCTGGAAAGGGATGATAGAATGCGACCACAGCGTACCTTGATTGTCGTCATCGGCATTTGTCTGACGCTGGGGGTGTTGGGATGCGGGGGCCGCGACGACGGCACCATGCCGATCACGACGTCTTCGGATGCAGCCCGTCGGGAGTATATCGAGGGCCGTGCGCTCCTGGAGAAGCTCCGAGCGCAGGAGGCGATTCCGCACCTTGAACGTGCCGTGAAGGCCGATCCCGGATTCGCGATGGCGCATTTGATGCTCGCGAACGCGCAGCAGACCCCAAAGGAATTCTTCGCCAGTTTTAATCGCGCGGTGTCGCTGCTGGACAACGTGAGTAAGGGCGAGCAACTGGTGATTCTCGCGACGCAGGCGGGGGTGAACGGCGATTCCCGCAAACAGAAGGAGCTGTTCGAACGCCTGGTGGAGCTGTATCCGCGTGACGTTCGGGTGGCGGCGCTTCTGGGCAACTACTACTTCGGGCAGCAGGATTATGAGCGTGCGGTCGCGGAGTACCAGAAGGCCGAGCAGATCGACCCGGAGTACTCGCCGATTTTCAACCAGATGGGCTACGCCTACCGCTACCTCGGGCAATACGACAAGGCGGAAGAGGCTTTTCAGCGGTACACATCGCTTATTCCCGACGATCCGAATCCGTACGATTCGTACGCCGAGTTGCTGTTGAAGTCGGGCAAGTTCGACAGGGCGATCGAGACGTATCGCAAGGCGCTCGAGATCAGTCCTGAGTTCGTATTCTCGCATCTGGGGATTGCGAGCGCGCTGCTGCTGCAGGGGCACGCGGACTCGGCCCGGCAGCAACTGCGCACGATGCTGGAAGCATCGGCCAACGACGGTCGTCGTCGCCAGGCGCTGACCGCGCTGGCGGCGAGCTTCATTGACGAAGGCAATTTCGATTCCGCGCTGGTCTATCTCGATCGACAGCTCGAGCTCGGCAGAGCCAGTCACGATTCCAGCGCCATGGCGGGCGATCTGCTTCTTCTGACCAGTGTGCATATCGAGATGGGCGATTTTGACACGGCGGCGCGGCTGCTGGAGACGGCAGGGGAGTGTATTCGCAACGCCGACGTTTCCGACCAGGTCAAGGAGAACAGCGCGCTTAACGGATACTATTTCGGCGCACGGATCGCGGTCGGGCGCGGCGACTTCGACACTGCCCGCAGGCTCCAGGGGGAGTACGCCACGTGGACGCGTCGGACGCAGAACCCCGGACTGGCGAGGATATCGCACGAGTTGTCCGCCATCATCGCGCTGGCCGAAGGGCGGTATGAGGCGGCGATAACCGACCTGAAACAGGCGAACCTCTATAGTCCATACAATCTTTACCGTCTCGGGCAGGCGTACGAAGGACTGGGCAACATGCTCGAGGCGCGGTCGTGGTATCATAAGGCCGCGCACTTCAACGAGACGATGGGTCCGGCCTACGCGTATGTCCGGCAGAAAGCGCTCGCGCGCGAGGCGGCGCTGTCGTCGTCTTAGCTTCCCGGGACGGACTCCGCCATGAATGTCTTCGTGATCGGCGGCACCCGGTTCATGGGGCCGCACGTTATCCGGATACTGCACGCCCAGGGGCACCGGGTCATGGTCTATCACCGGGGCGAATCCCGCACCAGGCTGCCCGAGGGTGTCGAACACATACACGCCGACCGCAGCAGAATCGGCGAGCATGTGTCCGAGATCGGGCGATTCGCTCCCGATGTCGTGCTCGACATGATCCTGTTGACCGAGGCGGAGGCGGTGCGCACGGTCAACGCGCTGAGCGGCCGAACCGACCGCTACGTGGTCGTCAGCAGTGTCGACGTCTATCGCAACATGGACCTTCTCCGCATGAAAGACGAAGGCCCGGTCGTCGCCGGGAGACTGACCGAGGATTCGCCGCTTCGCCGGAATTATTATCCGTATCGCGCCGACGTCAGAGACAAGTCCGACCGGATGTATGACTACGACAAGATCCTCGTGGAGCGCGTCGTGACCGGACAGGACCGGCTGAGCTGGACGGTTCTCCGTTTGCCGATGGTGTACGGTCCGAGCGACCGTCAGCACCGATTGTTCGACTACCTCAAGCGCATGGACGACCGTCGGCCGTTTATCCTGCTCGACGAACGGCAGGTACGCGCGCGCTGGATACGCGGGTATGTCGAGAATGTCGCGCAGGGGATCGTGCTTGCGGTCACCGATGATCGCGCGACCGGACGTGTCTACAATGTCGGCGAGCCGGAAGCGCTCACCGAACGCGACTGGATCAAGGCGATCGGCCGCGCCGCCGGATGGAACGGCGAGATTGTCGGTGTACCCGAAGAGCATCTCCCACGACATCTCAAACAGCCGCTCGATTATCGGCATCATCTGGACGCCGACAGCAGTCGCATCAGACAGGAACTCGGCTATACGGAGCCGATCGACCGCGCGGAGGCATTGTGTCGCACGGTCGAATGGGAGCGCGTGAGTCCGCCGGATGCGATCAAGGAAGAGGATTTCGACTATCGGGCCGAAGACGCGGCGTACCTGATGTCGCGGATGGGGTGAGGAGCTTTTCCCAGGCTGAAGCCACTGTCGGATGTATCCGCCTCTGGCGGAAAGCATCCGACAGAACGGTCCCAGACAGGTTTTTCATCGTACAAGCCTGACCGCGTGTGAGTTACGGGGAAATGGGTTTGTTTTGTCATTTTTATAGGGACCCATTTTTTTTCTTTTCCTCCAATCTTGATATCCGGCAGGGGAATAACCCATGTTTGAGCGGGTATTTGACGATCTGTCGCGATACACAAGTGCCATCGTTTTTGCGCCTCGTGTGAGAGGAGTCTTTACCAAGGGGGGCCGGGCATTTTTTCCATCGAAGTGGTAGGGAAAGTGTGGGGGAGGGGTTGGTTCGCCGTGACCAAGGTCACGGGCACGAGGATCTTGTGTTTGGGAGGTGGGTTCGCCGTGACCAAGGTCACGGGCACGAGGATCTTGTGCTTGGGAGGTTGGTTCGCCGTGACCAAGGTCACGGGCACGAGGATCTTGTGTTTGGGGGGTTGGTTCGCCGTGACCAAGGTCACGGGCACGAGGATCTTGTGTTTGGGAGGTTGGTTCACCGTGACCAAGGTCACGGGCACGAGGAACGAGGGGACTGTGCAGACTTGGCAGTAGTCAATCGTTCGGCGATTTGCGATGTGCATGTGATTGAGTTTTCATGAGCAAGCGTGTAATCGGTGGAAGGAGATGAAGCGAAAGTACTACAACATCCAAGGGCACTTGCATTTTCTCACTTTCTCGTGTTTTCAGCGAAGACAGTTGCTGGTCGATCCGTTGCTGTGCCGATGGCTGGCCGACGGGCTCAATCGGTGTCGGACGATGAGTTTGATTCGCGTGTATGCATACGTGTTCATGCCGGAGCACGTTCATTTGATGGTCCATCCGATCAACGAAGTATATTCGATCGGAAACATTCTCCGGCACATCAAGGAGCCGTTCGCCAGGCGGGTGAATGCGCACTGGGAGAAGACTGAACCCGACACGATTGCGAGCATCCGCGTGCAAGTCGGAGAGAGGTCGGTACGACGATTCTGGCAGGCGGGGGGAGGATTCGATCGCAATATCACCGATTACGATTCGGCAGTCCGGACAATCGAGTACATTGAGAACAACCCGGTCAGACGGCAATTGGTCACGAATCCCACAGAATGGGCGTGGTCCAGTGCCGCGGCACGTATCGGGAAGGGCAACGGTACTGTCATATTGGATGAATTTCGCCCGGACATTCTGGGTAGCGACTGACGGTCTCGTTGTGGCTCGTGCTTGTGCCCGTGACCTTGGTCACGGTTGGATCTCCGTGACCAAGGTCACGGGCACGAGGATCTTGTGCTTGGGAGGTTGGTTCACCGTGACCAAGGTCACGGGCACGAGGATCTTGTGCTTGGGGGTTGGTTCGCCGTGACCAAGGTCACGGGCACGAAGATCTTGTGTTTGGGAGGTTGGTTCACCGTGACCAAGGTCACGGGCACGAGGATCTTGTGCTTGGGAGGTTGGTTCACCGTGAACAAGGTCACGGGCACGAGGTTCTTGTGTTTGGGGGGTTGGTTAGATCGGAAGAGCGTCGTGTATGGAA